>JAGQJJ010000479.1 GCA_020430675.1 Myxococcales bacterium | reverse complement strand
TCTCGCACCCCAACGCGGCGCTCGACGAGACCATCGCCCCGAGCACGCCGACCCCGCGGCCGCTGCAATCGTATGTCTCGGGCCTCGGCATGGCCCCGATCACGCCCAGCGGCCCGGGCGGTCGTCCGCTCGACGGCGCGCTGCACCCCGGCGACCGCGCTGGCGAGTACGTGGTTGAAGAGCTGATCGGCGAGGGCGGCTTCGGGCGCGTCTATCGCGGCATTCACCCGGTCATCGCCAAGCCGGTCGCGATCAAGGTCCTGCACCTGCGCTACTCGGCCGACCCCGACATCGTCTCGCGCTTTGTCGCCGAGGCGCGCGCCGTCAACCAGATCGGCCACCGCGGCATCATCGACATCTTCGCGTTTGGCACGCTGCCCGACGGGCGGCAGTACTACGTGATGGAGCTGCTCGAAGGCGAGACGCTGCGCGCGCTGCTCGCCGAGCGCAAGCGCCTGCCGCTCAACGAGACGGTCGCCATTCTCGATCAGGTCGCTCGCGCGCTCGACGCCGCGCACGCCGCCGGCGTGGCCCACCGCGACCTCAAGCCCGACAACATCTTCCTGGTGCGCGACGACGGTCGCTGGCGGGCCAAGCTGCTCGACTTTGGCGTGGCCAAGCTGCTCAGCGCCGACGAATCGGTCAACCACCATACGGCGACCGGCGCCTCGGTGGGCACGCCGGCTTATATGGCGCCCGAGCAGTGCATCGGCAAAGGCGTCGACCATCGCGCCGACATGTACGCCTTTGGCGTCGTGACCTTCCAGATGCTCACCGGGCGGCTGCCGTTTGCCGCCGACTCGGCCTTCTCGCTGATGAACGCGCATGTCGGCGAGCCGCCGCCGGACGCCAACGTGGTGGTCGACGACCTGCCGCCCGGCGTGGGCGCGGTGGTGCAGTGGGCGCTGGCCAAGAAGCCCGAGCAGCGCCCGCCGACGCTGACGGCGTTCACCGAGGCGCTCTCGTCGTTGGTGCGCGGCGAGCAGATCTCGTTGCCGGCGCCCACCGTGACTTCAACGCTGACCAGCGTGATCGTGCCCGCCCGCTCCGGCGCGCCGCGCGGCCTGCTGCTCGGCGTCGCCGCGGTGGCGCTCGCCGCCGGCATCGGCGGCTTTGTGGCCTTGCGCGATGAGCCCAAGCCGGTGCAGCCGGTGATCAAGCCCGCGCCGCCGGTCGTGCGCGCCGCCGCCGTGGTCGACGCCGCGCCGGCGCCGCCGGTCGACGCCGCGGTGCCGGTCGATGCTTCGACCACCGTCGAAATCCAGCTCGCCGGCCTGCCCGCCGAGGGCCGCGTCGTCGGGCCCGGCGGCGCCGAGCTGCGCAAGGGCCCAGGCCCCTTCACGGTCGACCGCGGCTCGACGGCCATCCACCTCATCTTCGAGGCCCCCGGCCACGAGACCAAAGAGCTCGACATCCTGCCCGATCGTGATCAGCCGATCACCGTCGCGCTCGATCCCGAGCACAGGGCGGCGCCGGTGCGACCGCGCATCCCCGCCCGCCGCACCGGCCGCAAGGGGCCAGGCAAAGACGACCTCGAGGAGTGGTGATGAGCCCGCATCGATGGCGCCTCGCATGCGCGCTGACCTTCCTGGCCTTGCTCGGCTGCGATGACCTGCCGGCGATCAACGCCAACGGGGTCTGCGGCAACGGCGTGCTCGAACCCTTGCGCGGCGAGGACTGCGACACCTTCGCCGTCGCCGGCGCGACCTGTGGCGCTGTCGGCACCCCGCAGTCCTGCCGCTACATCTGCTCGCGGACCGACCCGAACGTGCGCTGCCCGGGCGGGTGGGGCTGCGGGCAGGATGGCGTCTGCCGCGCGCCTTCGGGCTTGTTCAACGCGCCGGGCTCGCTGCCGCTGAGCCTCAACTGGTTTGGCGCGGGCGACGTCGACGGCGACCACTACAACGACCTGCTCGGCATCAGCGCGCCCACGCTCTCGGTCATCTTCGGCGACTCGTCGGGCCTGTCGTCCGCGCTCGCCCAGTTGCCGGTCGACGCCGCGTTTGGCGCGGTGCGCCTCGGCGACATCGACGCCGACGGCCTGGTCGATCTGGTGGTCGGCAGCGATGATCTCTTGAGCGTCTTCCGCGGCCGCCCGAGCCGCACCATGACCCCGCTCGACATCCCCGTCGATGCGTTTGCCATCGACGCCGATGAGTCGGTGCGGCTGCTCGCCGGCATCCCCACCCCGTTTGGCGATGGTCGGCTGACCGTACTGGTCATCGCGCGCGACGGCTCGGCCTCGATCTATGGCATTGAGATCGACGATGAGTTTGAACTCGAGACCGAGACGGTGCTGCCGCCCGACATGCCGCCGCCCGATCGGCTGCCCCTGCGCCTGGGCCGCGCCGATCTGACCGGCGACGGCGTGGAAGAGCTGGCGGTGGCGGTCTTTGGCGGGCTGGTGATCTACATCATCCAGGTGAGCTGCGACGACCTCGTGCACTGCGAGCCGGTCATCCGGCAGCAGGTGCGCATGCCGGCCGGCGTCCCGGTCGGGTACGGCGGCACGTTCTTCAACGACGTCGACGGCGACGGCGTCGTCGATCTGGTGATCGGCGGCGGCGGCATGGCCGACGTCAACATCGCGCTCGCCCGCGGTTCCGTCGGCGAAGACGGTGAGATCACCTTCGCCAACGCCGAGCCGATGATCACCGACGTGGCCATTCGCGATCGCCTGTTCACCTGCATGGCGTGCCCGTTCCCCCCGACCGAGCCGCTTGAGATCACCGACCTCGATGGCGATGGACGGGCCGATCTGATCGGGCGCAACGGGGCGTTTTCGATCGATCCCGGTCCGCCCAAGCGCATCGACCCGCTGGTCACCAACTATTATCCGTGGGCCTCGGCGGTGGTCGGTGACTTCAACGCCGATGGCATCACCGACTTCGCCGCGGCCGGTGGCACGCACCTGTCGATCTACCTGGGCACCGGCGCCGGGCGGTTCAACCCGTTCGAGCTGAGCTACGGCGACAGCGTCTCGCGCCTTGAGATTGGCGACTTCGACGGCGATCTGCAGGACGACCTGCTGCTGATCGGCGAAGACAGCATCACGGTGCTCTACGCCGACGGCCGCGGGGTGCCTTCGGTGCCGGTCGAGGTCATCTCCGGCGTTGAGATCGCCTGGGCCACCGCGCGCGACGAGTTTGGCGCGCTCGATGATATCGATGACCTGGCGCTGCTGGAGCGCCGGGGCGGGCCGGACCAGGACAACAACGACGTGGTGCTCGTCGAGTATCGCGGCTCGAGCAGCCGCCGCATGCGCACCGGCGTGCAGCTTCCCGGCGTGACGCAGCAGCTCCTGCTGCTCGATCAAGGCACGCCCGACGCATCGGTGCTGGCGCTGACCGCCACCGCCGCCGACCAACAGGTGGTCCGCGCGTTTGCCGACGAGTTGCTCAACGACGTCGCGCCCGCCGTTCGACCGATGACGCTCGATGACAGTTGCGGCACGATCGCCAGCGCCCAGGTCAAGCTGGCCGCGGCTGATCTGGACGGCGACGGACTGGACGAGGGCCTCGTCGTCGAGTCGCATCGCCCGATGGACCTGGTCGACATCAGCTGGCCCGTCTACATCCTGCACCTGGACGCCAACAGCATCGCCTGCGAGCTGGTCGGCTTCAGTCCGATCGAGAGCCCGGCCTCGCGCCTCGCGTCAGCCGACTTCGACGGCGACGGCAACCTCGACTTGCTGATCGTGCACCCGTACACCGAGGCGTTCTCGCGGCCGGTGGACGCCGCGCCGTGGACCACCGGCGTCACCGTCTTCTTCGGCGACGGCGCGGGTGGGTTCAACGAGGAGCCGGTGGTGGTGGACCTGGGCGATTACAGCGGCGAAGCGGTCCCGGTTCAGCTCGACACCGACCCGCGCATGGAGATCCTGGTCGCCATGGAGTTCGGCCCGGTGATGCTGCGCGTCGCGCCCGACGACTTCGAGATCGAGGATCTGGGCGTCGAACCGTTCCCCGAGCCCCGTGACATCGCCGAGCTGCAGACCACCGACCTTGGCAACGACGGCGTGCCCGACGTGCTCGTGCGCACGGAGGACCAATTGCTGATCTTGAGACAGCAGGCCTGCACCGCCGAAGCCAGCGACCGCGGCGACTGCGTGCGGAGTCTGTGATGGGCGCCGCATGGTTGCTGTGGGGCGTCGTCCTCCTCTCGCCGCCGCTTCAGGGTGCACCGGGCGCTGCGCCCGCCGCTCCTCCGCCCACACCGGCGCCCGCCGCCGCGGCGGCCCCGGCGCCAGCGCGGGCCGCGAGCGGGCGGCCCGCGGGCGCGGCCGCGCCCGCCACCGCGAGA
>JAGQJJ010000478.1 GCA_020430675.1 Myxococcales bacterium | reverse complement strand
CGGCGACGGCCTCGACGACGGCGAAGAGCTGGCCGAAGGCACCGATCCGCTCGATCCCGACACCGACGCCGATGGCCTCAACGATGGCGACGAGATCGACCTGGGCACCGATCCCAACGACCCCGACAGCGATGGCGACCAACTCACCGACGGCGCCGAAGTGGCCGCGGGCCTCGACCCGACCGATCCCGCCGATGCCATCGCCGACGCCGACGGCGACGGTCTCGACAACCGGACCGAGCTGACGCTGGGAACCAATCCCTTCGATGATGACAGCGACGGTGACGGCCTGCTCGACGGCGTCGAAGTCAACGAGCTGGGCACCAACCCGGCCGTGGCCGACACCGATGGGGGCGGCCGGCCCGATGGCATCGAAGTGAACGTGGATGGCACCGACCCGCTCGACCCGGCCGATGACGTGCCGGCGGTGAACCTGCCGACCGACCTGTTCGACGGCGCCGGGTTCAAGTGGGACATCACCCGCGCTGGCGCCATCGGCGACGGCGGCGACGGCGCCTACGACGACGCCTTCGACACCGGGCTTTCGTTGACCGTCGGCCCGACCGCGTTCCCCAGCCAGAACGAGGGGCGGCTTGAGCTCGGCCGCCGGCAGGTGGTCATCGGCCCCGCCGACATCGCCGGCCTGCGCGTCACGCGGCGCATCTACGTGCCCGCCGATGGCCAGTTTGCGCGGTACATCGAGACGCTGGAGAACCTGGGCGCCGATCCCATCCAGGTCGACGTGCGCATCAACGGCAATATGGGCTCCGACGCCGCGACCGTGGTCGTCGGCGACAGCAGCGGCGACGGCGTGGTCGGCGTGGACGACGACTGGTTCATCACCGACGACGGCGTCGACGGCCCGCCGACGCCGAATAGCTTCGCCGCGCCCGACCCCGACGTCGGCTTCGTGTTCTCGGACGGCGTCGCACCGGTGCAGCCCTCTGCGGTGACGCGCAACAGCGACAGCTTCGCGTTCACCTTCCCCGTGCAGGTGCCGCCGGGCGGCCGCGCGCTGGTCGTGCACTTCTGCGGCCAGTACGTCGACCACCCGAGCGCGCTCGCCGGCATCGGCGCCATCGCCGGCCTGGGCGACGCCTATATCGCCGGCATGGCCCCGAACGACCTCGCCGCGGTGGTCAACCTGCAGCTCTCGCCCGACGGCGACGGCGATGGCCTGAGCGATCTGGCCGAAGTGGCGCTCGGCACCGACCCCAACAACCCCGACACCGACAACGACGGCCTGCCCGACGGCTATGAGGTCAACCAGGGCCTCAACCCGCTCGACGGCGCCGACGCCCTGCTCGACGCCGACGGCGACGGCCTCAACGCCCGCGAGGAGTTCGAAGCCGGCACCGCGCCCGACGTGGCCGACACCGATCGCGACGGGCTGCTCGACGGCGACGAGATCGACCTGGGCACCGACCCGCTGGCCGCCGACACCGACGGCGGCGGGCGCCTCGACGGCGAAGAGGTCGACCAGGATGGCACCGACCCGCTCGTGCCCGAAGACGACCTGCCCACCGCGAGCCTGCCCATCGACCTGACCGATGGCGCCGACTTCCTGTGGGACGTGCAGCCCGATGGCACCATCGCCGATGGCACCGACGATGCCTACGACGAAGGCAGCTTCCAGCTCATCGTCGGCGCCACCGCCTTCCCTGAGATCGCCGGGCGCCAGCTTCTCGGCCAGGGCGGTCGCGAGGTCGTGCTCGGCCCGCGCGTGCTCGAAGGCCTCGACGTCACGCGGCGCGTCTTCGTGCCCGCCGACGCCCAGTTCGCGCGCTTTGTCGAGGTGCTCGAGAACAACACCGGCGGCGCCGTCGAGCTCGACGTGACCGTGCGCGGCGACCTGGGATCCGACTTGGGCACCCAGGTCGTCTCGGAGAGCAACGGCGACGGCATGATCACCTTCGCCGATGACTGGTTCATCACCGACGACGGCCCCGAGGGCGATCCCACCATCGCGTGGATCGTCGCGGGCCCCGGCGGCGTGCGGCCCACCGACGTCTCGCTGGCCGACGACCTCTTCCGGGCGCGCTACCACATCAACCTGCCCGCCGGCGGCCGCGCGCTCTTGCTGCACTTCGCCGCCCAGCACGCCGATCAGGTGCGCGCGGCGGCCAACGTGATGAGCCTCGTCGGCCTCGAAGGCCCGGTGCTCAGCGGCCTGTCCCCCGACGACCTGGCCGACGTCAGCAACTTCGTCCTCGCGCGCTGACCGCGGCAACTCCGCCGGCCGATGAGGCATCGGTTGGAGCATGTCCCCGCCGCCCAAGTCGACCACGACGCCCCCCGACCCTGCCCCGCTGCGCCGCGCGATGGGCGTATTTGCCTATAGCGGGCGCGCCGTGCGGCTCGTCTGGCAGACGAGCCCGCCGCTGACCATCGCGCTTGCGGTGCTCACGCTGCTCGCGGGGCTCTTGCCGGCAGCGGTGGCGTATGTGGGCAAGCTGATCGTCGATGGCGTCGTGCAAGCCATCGCCTCGGGCGCCGCGGCTGATCGCACGACGGCGCTGACCTATGTGGCGGCCGAATGCGGGCTGGTGGCGCTGCTGTCAGGGCTGCGCCGCGGCATCGAGGTCTGCACGTCAATCCTGCGCGCCCGGCTCGGGCATCGCGTGAACATGCTCATCTTGCAGAAGGCCCTCGATCTTGAGCTGCCGCAGTTTGAGAACAGCGCCTTCTACGACAAGCTGACCCGCGCCCGGCAGGAGGCCTCGCGCCGCCCGCTGGCGCTGGTGCAGAAGACCTTCGACCTGGTGCGCAACGGCGTCTCGCTGATCAGCTACGGCGCGCTTTTGCTCCAGTTCTCAGGGTTTGCCGTGCTCGTGCTCGCGCTCGCCGGCCTGCCGGCGTTTGTCGCCGAGGCGCGCTTTGCCGGCCAGGCCTTCCAGTTGTTCCGCTGGCGCTCGCCCGAGGCGCGCAAGCAGCTCTATCTGGAGCAGCTCATCTCGCGGAACAATTTTGCGAAGGAAGTCAAGCTGTTCCGGCTGGGGCCCCTGCTGCTCGACCGCTATCGGGCCATCTTCGATCGGGTCTTTCCCGAAGACCGCGACCTGGCGCTCAAGCGCAGCGGCTGGGGCTTTCTGCTCGGCCTGCTGGCGACGCTGACGTTCTACGGGGCCTATGCGTGGATCGTCTATGAGGCGGTGCAGGGCAACCTGACGCTGGGCGAGATGACGATGTACGTGCTGCTCTTCAAGCAGGGACAGAGCGCGTTTGCCGCCATCCTCACCGCCATCGGCGGCATGTACGAAGACAACCTGTATGTCTCGAATCTGTATGAGTTTCTCGAATTGCCGCGCCTCGCGGGCGACGGCACCGCGACCACGCCGGGCGAGGCCGGGCCGGGCGTGCGCTTCGAGGACGTCTGGTTCACCTACCCCGGCGCGACCGAGCCGGTCTTGCAGGGCGTCAACCTGACGCTCGTGCCCGGCCAGAAGCTGGCGCTCGTCGGCCATAACGGCTCGGGCAAGACCACGCTGATCAAGCTGCTCTGCGGCCTGTATCGGCCGGACCAGGGCCGCGTCTTCGTGGACGGGCGCGAGCTGTCGGAGTGGGAGCCCGAGGCGCTGCGCGCGCGCATCTCGGTCGTGTTTCAGGACTTCATCAAGTACCAGTTCACCGTGGGCGAGAACATCGGCGCCGGCGATGTGGACCACCTCGACGACGGCGACCGCCAGACGACCGCCGCGCGCAAGGGCATGGCGCTGCCGTTCATCGAAGCGCTGCCCGGCGGCTTCGGCGCGCAGCTCGGCCAGTGGTTCGATGACGGCCGCGAGCTGTCGGGCGGGCAGTGGCAGAAGGTGGCGCTCTCGCGCGCTTTCATGCGGGCCGACGCGCGGGTCATCGTGCTCGACGAGCCGACGTCGGCGATGGACGCCGAGGCCGAAGCCACCGTCTTCGAACACTTCCGCGCGCTCTCGAGCAACCGCATCGTGATCCTCATCTCGCACCGCTTCTCGACCGTGCGCATGGCCGACCAGATCATCGTGATCCAGGACGGCCGCATCATCGAGCATGGCAACCATGCCGAACTGCTGCGCCAGCAAGGCCACTACGCGCATCTGTTCTCGCTGCAGGCAGCGGGCTACCAGTAGGGCGAGAGGCGCAGGCAGGCTTGAACCTGCCGCGTCGAGCCGTTGTCCAATCCGCAGTTTCGGGGTCCGTCGGTACGCAGGACCGGGCCATGGCCGGTCTGCTGACTTGCGGTTTTCGAGGGTCGGCGCCGCCGATCGCAGATATTCCGCCCGAGGATCGTGGCATGCGTGTGTTGATGGTCGAAGACGAACCGGTGATCG
>JAGQJJ010000047.1 GCA_020430675.1 Myxococcales bacterium | reverse complement strand
CTTCGAGCACGTACTCAACCCGCATGCCCTCAACCGGCTCGCCGGTCGTATCGAAGAGCAGCACCCGCAGCTCGACCTGGCCGCCAAGCGGCACCGTCTTGTCATCATCACCGTCGACGATGAGGATGTAGCCCGACTCGATGGCCGAGGGCGGCGCTTCTTCCGGTGGGGTGGGGTTGCCGCGGTCATCGTAGACCGGCGGCGCGAGGCTTCGGTCTTCGGGCACCTCGACGAGCACCTGCCGATGCTGGGGCGCGACCGCGTCGCTGCATCCGAGCAGGCCGGCGAGGGGAACGAGCACGCAGAGCGCCCGCATGAGACCGACCGAAAGCACGCGATGTGACATGGGGTCCGCTTCCCTCCGCTGGGCAACCGCCCGAGCTTAGCGGATCTGCGGCCCCGAGGACAAAGCCATCAGCGCTCTGCCGCCATTCGGAAGCGCAGGATGCGCAGCAGACCAAACGCCGCCAGCGCGGCGGTGAGCAGCAGCGCGGCCACCATCAGCACCTGGGGCCAGCGATCGCCCGGTCGGCTGGTCGTGTCGAAGATGCGGATCGGCGTGTCATCGGGAATGCTGAACTTCAACCGCAACAAGCGCGCGGTGCCGGCATAACCCGACTCGGCGTCCGGATCGAGGATGCGCCCCTCGCCTTGCACCTCAAAGCCGAACAGGCTGCCGCGGCGCAGGCGGAAATCGACCACGTCCTTGCGATCGGCGGCGATCACCGCAAACACATTGTCACCGTCGAGCTTGACGAAGTACTTGCGGCCGGCCTGCCTGGCGTACGGATCGGGCGTGTCCTTGGCCTCGCCGGTGGCGAAGATGGCCAGCGACTGCACGATGCCGCTCAGCGAACAAAGCGAGTCATGATCGAGGGGTGGCACCTGATCGGGCGCGTTCTTCTTGAGCTCGGGCCGCTCGGAGAGCACGCCGCACTCGGCGGGTCTGGCGAAGTACCACGCGGCCTTGGGCCAGGTCTGCACGATGAGGAAGATCGAAGCGCCGAGCACGGTGAGCAGCATGAGGGGGTTGCGCATGGTGATGCCGCGGCGCCGGGGCGGCGGCTCGTCTTCGTCGAGCCACCCGTCCAGCGCCGCGTCATCGGCCAGCGCCGCGTCATCGGCCAGCGCCGCGTCATCAGCCTGCGCCTGATCTTCGACCGGTGCGTCGTCATCGGCCGGGTTCTCGGTGTCGGGGGGCGCCATCGCTGGGGCTCGCTCCTCGTGCGGTCTGTGGGCGTCATACCGCCGAATCGTGCCGAGAGACAACCTGCCGCGCGGGAAGTTTTCCCGAGTCACAGCGGCGCGCAAGTCCGTTGATTCCACAAGCGCGACGGAATCAACGGCGCCGCGAACCGCAGTCAAGCGCGCTTGGGCAGCTCGCCGCGCTCTTCCAGATCGCGCACCCGGATCACCCCGGCGAGCACCGCGATCGGCAGGCCGAACAGGTTGATGAGCGGCACGGCGAGCAGCACGCTGCCGGTCAGGCCCATGCTGATCGAGCTGAACGGCCGCTTGAGCACCGCATTGACCTTCTGGCGGAAGCGGAGCTGCCGGCGCGCCAGGCTGGAGTCGCACAGGTCGAAGCACAAAAAGAGCGGCGTCCAGACCAGGGCCATGAAAGGCCCGGTCAAGAGGCCGACCCCCGGGATGAGCCCCAAGAGAAAGAGCCCGATGCTGCCGGCGATGCCAACCAGCGTCAGCCCCAGCGTCGTGCGCAGCGAAGCCATGATGTCGCCGAAGAAGGTGCCCTTGACCTCCTGCCCGCCCAGGATGGCGTCGGCCCGGGCCGCCAGCGGCTCGCAGAGCGGCAGGCCGAGCAGCATCACCAGCCAGGGCGTGATGAAGATGACCCCGACGATCGACAGCAGCTTGACGAAGAAGTCGACAAAGGCCCAGAGCCAATGCCACCCGCCCGGCTCGGGCTCCCTCCACAGCCAGAGGAAGGCTTCGTGGCCATAGGTCAGCGCCAGCCAGCCGCCGAGCAGTGAGAGCAGCAACGTCACCACCGCGGGGATGAGCGCCAGGGCGATCAGGCGGGGTTGGCTGAACAGAAGTTTCGCGCCGCGGGCGGCGGCGGCAGGGCCAGCAAAGATTCCCATCGATCGACTCCGGGCAGGCGCAATGGCCGCATCGTGACGCAGAACGCGCCCGATGTCACCGCGCACCGCGCAGCATGGGCGCGCACCGCCCGGCAGGGGGATCAGGAGAAGATGTAGCGCATGGCCAGGATCAGGGCGAGGTACTGCCGCGCGTTGGTGACCCGACCGCTGAGGCGAAGCTGGCTCGCGAGCGCGATCTCATCTTCGGTCACGCCCATGCGCACGCAGGTCTCGGTGTCTTCGATGAGCGCCTGCAGCCCGACCGGCAGCTCGGCGTTGCGGGTTTCGGGTGGCTGGTCGAGGCGCAGAAACTCGCGCACCTGGGGGTTGGCGGCCAGGAACAGATCGCCCGCATCGAGCTGCAGCGCCTCGGCCATGCGGCGCACGGTGCGGTCGCTCGGCCGGCGTTCGCCCTTTTCGAGATAGACGATGTAGTTGGGCTGCACCCCGATGCGCGCGGCGAGCACGCTCTGGGTCAACCCCAGCTCCTTGCGGCGGCGATAGAGAATCTCGCCAAAGGACTCGTGACGTCTCAGCGGCGCGCGCCGAGCGGCGTGGGGCGCTGCGTCCTCGGCGATGTTTCCGGCGTTCAATGCGGGCGGTGTGCGGGCATCCATGTCGGCGCGTCTCCGGTCGGGTCAATCCGCGGTGAGCGGCTTCGGGCGCTCGCCGTTGTCGATCGACCCGGTGCCCGCAGGCCGTCGACCAAAAACCGATAACAGACGCGCTGCACCTCGGCCATAAGGGATTGAACAAATCCAGACAGAGTGAACGATGACAAACGCTCAACGCTTGCGCGGGTCCGATCGCCGCGCGCCGGTCACTCGCCCTCGAGCGCGAGCAGCTGCTCCAACTCGCGCGCCACCTCGAACTCGTCGCGCTCGGTCGCCAGCGCCAGCTCGCGCACGAGCAAGGTGCGGGCCTGATCGAGCATCTGGCGCTCGCCATAGCTCAGATCCTTGTCGTCGCGCAGCCGGGACAGATCGCGGGTGACCTCGGCCAGCGCCTGCACCGAGCCGCTGCGCAGCTTGTCGCTGTAAATCCGGTGGCGCCGGTTCCAGGCCTTGTCGGTGGGGTGATCGGGCTCGCCGCGCAAGATGGTGTACACATCGGCCACCTGCGCGGGTTCGACCAATCCGCGCAGGCCCACATCACGGGCGCGGTGGGTCGGTACGCGCACGATGGTGCCGCTCTCCATCGTGACGGTGTAGACCGTCAGCGAGGCCCCAGCGACCTCCATCGGCCCGACCTCGGTGATCCGGCCCACGCCCTGCCCCTGGTACACCGCCAGATCCCCGACCGCAAAGCTCACCATGCAGGCCTCCTCGTCGGCCCCACGTGCGCCGCCCGGTCGGGCGGTGCTTCGTGTTCATAGAACCATGCCTACCGAGCGCGCTCAACCCGCCTGACCGCTGCCTGACACCCCCCGGCACTTCGTGGCCCCCCGCGCGAGCTCCCATTATGGGCTCGTCGTGGAACCAGTCGGCCACCGCCGCATGGACGGACCTCAACGTGCGCCTGCCTCGCGTCCGGTCGGCGGCTCGTCCGAGGCCGGGGCGCCCACGCTCTCGGTGGCTCGACTTATTTCCATCCGACTTCTATGATCGCGCGGCCCGAGGTCCGCATGCTGTTCGATCCGCAGGAACTGCCTGAGCTGAGCGACGTGTCCGTCGGGGCCGCGTTTGTGGGCCCCGTGCGCGCGGCGCGGGCGGCCTTGCTCGCCGGTCAGCCCGAGACCTGCCTGGAGCTGCTCGGCGCGGTGCCCGAGGTGGAGCCGGCCGCCGCTTTGCTGCGCGGATGGGCGCTGCTGGCCCGCGGCGATCTCTATCGCGCCGAGGGCGTGCTGCGGGTGCTCGCCGATCGGCAGCCCGACGGTTTCGAGGCCCACCACTGGCTGGGTCGCGTCTACGCGCTGCAAGAGGATGACGCCCGGGCCAACGCCGAGCTGCAAGCCGCGCTGGCGCTGCGGCCCGACCACCCCGGCGCGCTGGCCGCGCTCGCCGAGGTGCACAACCGCGAAGGCGCCCTCGACCGGGCCGAAGCGCTCGCCCGCCGCGGGCTGCGCCTCGCCCCTGACTCAACCGCCCTGCTCAGCGCGCTCGCCGGCAGCCTCCGCCGCCAGGAACGCCACGCCGAGGCCATCGACGTGCTTCAGCGCGCCCGCCAACAGGCCGAGGGCGACGAAGACATTCACGTCGCGCTCGGTCGATCGCTGCTCGCCCTGCGCCGCCCGGGCGAGGGGCGGCGCCTGTTCGAAGAGGTTCTGCACCGCAACACCGACTCGGTGGGCGCGCTCGCCGGCATGGCGGAAGCACTTGAGATGGAGGGCCGCCTGCAGGACGCGACCGGCTATGTCCTGCGCGCGGTCGCCGCCGCGCCCGATCGCGCGCCGCTGCACCTGCTCAACGCCCGCCTCAACCTGCGCAGCGGCCGATTTGAAGCGGCCGAGAACGCCGCGTTGACCGCGGCGACGCTCGAACCGACCGATGCCGACGCGCTGCGCATCGCCATGCACGCCGCCGCGAGGCTCGGTCGCCCGCGCCGGGCGGCGATGCACGCCGATCGGGTCATCGCGCTGCGACCGAACGACGCCGACGCCCGCGCCCATCAGGCCCTCATCGCGGTGCTCGATGGCCGGCCTGAGACGGCGATCTCATTGCTGCAAAGCACGCCCGAGGCCCATGGCTCGGCCGAAGCCCAGCGCGCGTGGGGCTGCGCGGCGCTGGCATCGGGCGATCCCGAAGCGGCGGCGTGGCGGTTCAAGGAGGCGCTGCGGCTGCGCGCTGACTCGAATAACACCCAGGCGCTTCTTGAGCTGGCCTGGGAGGCGCAGTCCGACCGCTCGCGCTCGGTGCTCGATCGGTTGCGGCTGCTGCTCTCCGGCCCGGCGACCGCCGGCGCGTTGCGCGCGCTGGTGGGCGAACCGCGCGAGATGGAAGAAGATCCGGGCACGTCGGCCGAGCGGCCGGTCACTGGGCCCATCGCGCCGCTGGTGCAGGCCGCGGTCAACCGGCTGCTCTCCGAGACCGGCCCGCGCCGCGTCGTCGATCCGCCGCCGGCCACCTCGCCGGTGCCCGACAGCGTGGTCACCGCCTCATCGGTCCGGTTGGGGCCGCCTTCGACCGTGCCGCCCTCGGCGCGGCCCATCACCGACGTGCCCCGCGCGGTTTCGTCGGCGCCGCCGGCCGCGCTTGAGCCCGGGGGCGCCGCGCCGCCCGATCTGCTCAGCCGTCTGCACCGGCTGCGGGTGCTGCTGCAATCCGAACCCCTGCTCGCCGAGCTGCTCGGGCGGGTCGGCCAGCTCATCGACAGCTATGACACGCCGCTGCTGCTCGCCGTGCTCGGCCCACCGGGCGCCGGCAAGACCACGTTTGTCAACGCGCTCATCGGCGAAGAGCTGATCCCGATCGACACCGGCGTGCCGTACCTGCTGCGCTACGGACGCCGCGCCGGCGGGCGCGTGCTGTTTCGCGACGGCCGGGTCGAGGCCCACGAGCTCAACGCCCTGCGCACCGAGATGGCCGAGCGGCGCCTTTCCGCGGTCGAAGTGCTCTGCGTCGAGGTTCTGCTGCCGATCGAAGAGCTGGCCCGCGCGAGCATCCTCGACGCGCCCGACCCGCTCGCCCCGACCACCGACGACGCGCTGCTGTGGCATGCCGACGGCGTGATCTGGCTGGTGGGCAGCGACCAATCCGAAGCGCGCTGGGCCGAAGCCGCCGCGTGGCTTGGCCATCACCCGATGACCGCGATCGGCGTCGTCACGCGGGCCGACATCGCCGGCGCGCTCGACCTGGGGCGCATCACCCATCACCTCGGTGATCGCGTCGATGGCCTGGTCGCGGTCAGCGCGCGCGCCGGCCTCGACGCCCTGGCGCGGCGCGACGTGCCCGCCTTGCGCGCCAGCGGCTTCACCGCGCTGCACCGCCTGATGCGCGACGTCTTCTTCGACCGGGCGGCGCAGATTCGCACCGAGACCGCCTGGCGTCGCACGCGCACGCTGCTCGCCGACGCCCGCGACCGGGTCGCGCAGCGGCGGCGGGTGATGGAGTCGCAAGCCAACGGCATCGCCGCGCTCGCCGAGCGGGTCGAGCGCGATCGTCGTGACTTTGCCAACGAGGTCGAGGGCCAGGCGGGCCGACGGGTCGCCGACTCGCTCGACGAGGCCATCGTCGACGCTGCCCAGGCCGCCGAGGCGCTCTGGGGCGTGGTCGACGAAGGGCGGGGCGGCGACGCCCTGCGCGGTCGGCTGCGGGCCGGGGTCAGCCGCGCCGTCGGCCGCGTGCGCCGCGATCTCGACCGGCGCCTCAGCGACCTGATCCGCAGCTATTTCGAGGCCTTCGACGCCATCTTCCCCGGCGCCGAACAATCGGCCGAGGCCGCGCGCGTCGCCGGTCTGCAGGGCATCCTCGACGGCTATCGCATGCTCTTGCTCGAAGAGGCGTTCGGCCGCTACCAGGCCTACCTCGAAGGCTGGACCGACGCCGCCCCGCTGCACGCGGTCTTCGACGCCACCCTCACCAAGACGCCGGGCATTGCCGCGCTGATCGAGCGCATCCGTACGCGCGGCCTGCGCCTCGAAGCCGCCCGCCAGCCCTCGTTCGAGGGCCTGGGACGCCCGCTCTTTGATGGCATCGCCGAGTTCATCGAAGAGACCGCCACCGAGCTTCGGCTCTCGCGCCTCGCGTTGAGCAAACGCCTCGACGAGCCGCTCGAACGGCTGGAGGCGGTGCAAGCTGACATCGCTGAGATCGGACGCCCACCCGCAACCGGTCAGATCGGGCATCTGCCGGGCTGATCGAGTCGTGGCCAAACGGTCACCATTCTGACGGGCCCGGTGCCCCATCGGCAGTGACTAAAAAGATCAGACTTTTTTCGTTTTTCAACCCATCGAAATTTAAGCCGTTTCGACAATGGTGACCAAGAAGTCTGTTTGTATTTTGAATAACCGGTGCTATGGTTGCAACCGTCAGCGCCGGAGAGAACTGCTCAGTGCTGACGGTCGAGTCGCAATGTCCCCTGGAGGCTTCGCCAAGGTCTCCCCACGATGCCCGCCCGCATCGTCCGAGGCGAAGTCGGTGCTCCAGCCACCCCCGGAGTCGGAGCGCCAACGCCGCTCCAGGGGACTTTGGGGCTCGACACCCAAAACCCGGAGGTTCGCCTCCGGGTTTTTTCGTTTCGAAGGCCGGGTCTGAAAGCGGGGCGCGAGCCCAAAGGCGGACTGATCAGTCGATGTTGTGCCCGATGAGCCGCCGCACCTGGAAATACTCTTCCGAATAGGCGTAGCGAATCAGCTCGGTCGCGCGCTCGCCCACCGTGGGCACCACCCGGCTGGCGTCGCCGGTGCGGATGTTGGCCAGCGCCTTCTCCAGATCATTGGCAAAGATGAAGCCCACGCGGTCGGCGGTCAGATCGACGGCCCGCAGCCAACGGTCGATGTCGAAGTGCAGCCGCGGCTGCTCGTTCATGCGCTGCACCAGCTCTTCGAGCGCGCGCGTGGCCTGGGGCGGCAGGTTGCGGCGCAGCGCCTCGCGCAGCGTCGGGTCGTGCTCCAGGTCACCGGCCTCGGGGTCGAAGGTGGCGCGCAAGGTGCGCAGCAGGCCCAGCATATAAGCACGGCGCTCGGCGCGATCGGCCACCGAGCAGGCGAAGAGATGCGCCGGCCGCAGCCCGGTCAGGTAGCGACCCCCGACGAACGCGAGATGGTAGAGGTCTTCTTCCATCTCATCGGGGTGCACGAGCAGCGCCGGCGGCTCGAAGATGGCCGGCCGCATGCCCTGAATCTCGGGGCAGCGGAAGACCTCGACCGGCGGCACCGGCAGGAACTCGAACAGATAGCCGAGCACATTGGTGAAGCGCGTCGAGACCGCCAGATCGATCAGGTCGCGCCGCCGCTTGATGCCCAGGCTCTTGGCCGGCACCGCCAGCAGCGAGATGAGCGCGTCGCAGACGCGGGCGAACAGCTCGTCGAGCAGCGGGCTCTTGCTCTGGTGGTCGAGCAGCGGCCAATGCGCCGCCTGCAACGGCCGCTCGGCGCGCGTCGGCGAGGTGGTCGCGTAGCGCTCGTAGAACGTCAGCTCGTCGGTATTGGCCTGACCGAGCACGCTGAGCACGCGGCAGATGCACCAGCCGGCGTCGTAGCGCTCTTCTTTGAGGAAGACCCGGCGCAGCGCGCGATAGCTCTCGACGAGGCGCGGGTCGATCTCCAGCAGGCGGCGGTGGTACTCGATGGCCTGCGGCGCGTCATCCAGCTCTTCGTGAAGCTGCGCCGCGCTCTCGATGGCCCACAGATCGTCGGGCGCGCGCTCCAGGATGAGCTGGATGGCGTCGAGCGCCGCGTCGGGCTGCTTGAGGTGCGTGCGGTTGAGCTCGGCGAGGTTGCGGGCGAGCGCGATGACGACCCGCTCCTCGGCGCTCGATTCGATCGCGCGCCGAATCATGCGGCGATAGGAGCGCGCCTGCTCGATCAGATCGCCGGTCTCGACCAGCAGCTGATCGAGCGACTCAAAGGCGCCGAGCTTGCTGGGATCGGCATCGAGCGCGCGGTCGAAGCTTTGCGCGGCCGCCGCCGGATCGCCGAGCTGCTCTTGCTGAATGCGGCCGACCGAGTGGAACTGCTCGGCGCGTTCGCTGGGCTCTTCGAGGCGCTCGGCCAGCTCAAGGCGGGTGGTGACCGCCTGCGACCAGCGCTCCATCTGCTCGAATCGATCGGCCTGCACGCGCAGCCGGTCGACGTCGTCGGCGAGGCTGGCGCCACAATGCATGCAGAAGAGGTCGTTTGCGGTGACGCCATTCTCACAGGCGGGACACTGTCGCTCCATTGGGCGAGTCTACCCCCTCCCCGACAATCCGCCAACGACCGCGGCCGCGCGATCGATCGTGAGGTCGACCTGCCCTCGGCCAGCGCGGCCGGCGTGCCAGATCAGCCGGGCGTGTCCGGTGCCGCGCACCCGCCAGGTGGCGAAGGTGCGGTGGCTGCGCGATGAGAGCGTCGGATAAGCGGCGTGCTGCACGGCCGACCGCTCGCCGCCGCCCCAGCCATCGAGATGATCGAGCGCGCGGCCGGCCGGCTCGGCGCGCTGCAAGCCGGCGTCGACTTCGAGCGTGAGGCTGACCGGCGGCGTGCCGACGAGCCGCTCACCCGCGCGCAGGCCCGAGGTGGGCAGGTAGCCGAGGTTCTCGATGATCGCCTCGACCTGCGTCCAGTCGTCGCCAAGCGGCGTCATCTGCACCTCAACCCGAGCCCGGGGAAGCGCGCGGCGCAGGCGCTCGATGACCTGGAAGCCGCGCTGGCACTCGGTCGGCAGCAGCTCGTCGGGCGGGTTGCGAATGGTGCGCAGGTAATCGAAGCCGCCGACCTCGACCGCGCCGATCTGCGGGTGCTCGAACGCGCGCCACGGGGTGAACACGCCGGGCCGCGCGCCAAAGTGGACCAGCACCTTGCGCACATGGGCCGGATCGGGCCGCACCAGGAAGTCGACCGGCCGGTCGAGCTCGAGGCCGCACTCGGCGAGCGGGTTCCACTGCTCAAGCGTGAAGCCGGGCACGCCGAAGGTGGCGCCCATCGTGTCGGCCCAGACGCCGACGATCGACTGCTTCGGGTCATAGGTGAAGTCGGGCACGATCGGCAGCGCGCGGTAGCCGGTGTCGCGTACCACGTCGCGGCCGAGCTGTTGCATCAGCTCGATGTCCCCGGTGCTCAGCGCGGTGTCGAGCCGATACGGCGGCATGAGCAGGGCGCCGGTATAGGTGTGCAGCGTGAGCCCGGCGCCGATCAGCGGTCGCGCGGCGAAGGCGTCGACCACCGCGCGGCTCTCGGGCGCGCTGAGCGGGTAGGCGCCCCCGTCCATGGCAAACATCGAGAACGGCGCCCAATGCGACGGGAAGTTGCGGTTGAGGTCGAGCCCGAAGCCGCGTGGCGCGGTCGTCCAGCGGTGACCGTCCCATTCGAGGAAGAGGCCCTCATCGCAGACAAACCAGGCCGCGTCGGGGTCATCATCGAGCAGGCGCGGGCGCATGAAACCCGGGGCCTCTTCATCGCAGACAAACGGGCCGGCCGGGTGGCGCCAGCGCATCCAGCGGATGACGCCATCGCCGTCGACGTCGACCGGATCGAGCCCCGTGCGCACCGTGCCGCTCGGCGGCGGGCGCAGCGTCGAGCGCACGAAGGGGCCGCCGGCCATGGATGCGGCGAAGCCGTCGGGCGAGATGCACGGCATGACGTGCGCGGTATGGGTCGAGAACCACGCGGTCAGCGCCTTGTCGCCGGCCGCCAGGCCCGAGAGCCAGCGCGACAGGGTGTAGATGGGGGTCATCACCCCCGTCCACTCGATGGCGTGGGTGCCGCCGTCGAGCCAGAAGGCGGGGCGGTTGTTGCGCTCGGGGCCGGCGGCGCCGACGGTCAGCAGGAGCAGGGGGCGCCCGGCGGCGGTCTGGCCGACCACTTCGAGCGAAATCCACTCGGGCATGGCCGCCGCCGCCTGACGGCACCACGCCTCGATGGCCTCGAAGGTCAGATAGCTCTTGCCACCGTAGGGCGACCACCCCGACTGCGCCACGCGACCTCCAATCCGAGTCGTGGCCATTGTGGCCGATCTCGCGCCCCAGCGCAGCCCGTGTTGCGCATCAATTGCCGCGCGACACCGTCAACCGATATGTGCCGCGGCTGTTCTTGTAGGCCGCCTCGTCCGCTTCGCGATCGGCCGCGTGGCCACCCACCAGGAAGAAGATGGCCTCGTCCGCCTCAAGCTCGACCACGCCTTCGGCCATGCGGTCGGGCAGGCACAAGCGCTCGAATTCGAGCTGGCCCACATTGCAATACGACCGCGCGAACAGCAGGCCGTTGAAGTCGGCCTCGAACGCGACGCGATAGGTGTCGGCGGCGGGCGCGGTGAAGCGGATGACCTCGACGCCCGCGTTGTCGGCGGCGCACGAGTTGAAAATGCGGTCGAAGATGCCATCGAAGGTGGTGTCTTCGGCACGCCAGACGCCGACGCCGGCGCGCAGGGCGTTGAGGTCGATGACCGGCACGTCTTCGCCGCAGTCGACGCGCGGGGCGCGGCAGCGGTTCTCGGCGAGCACGTCGTCGTACAGGCAGAGCGTGCCGCGGGCGCAGCGGTCGAGGGCGATATTGCCATCGCAGGCGCCGCCGCGGGCGACGTCGGGCGGGGGGCTGATCGCGACGTTGAGCACGTTGCTGGCCACCGGCGTCGAATCGAAGACCACCGCCTGCGCGTTGGCGATCGCCGCGGCATCGACCCCGGCCGGCACCAGGCCGCTATAGCGCAGGTGCCAGTTGTCGCCGTCGTACGCCACGAGGCCGGTGACCGGCACCTGCAAGAACTGCTGGTCGCCGACGCGCAGCAGCGCGCCGTTGGCGTCGGTCAGGCCGATGCGGAAGACGAGCAGGTCGGCGTTGGGGTCGGTGCCGTCCATCTCGACGCCCAGCGTGCCGTCGACGGTGTTCAGGTAGAAGCGCGCCGCCGTGAGCACCGGCGGGCCCGCCGCCTCGCAGGTCTCGGCCCCCGAGTCGCAGACCAGCCCCATCGCGCAGACCGAAGCGACCTGACCCGGATCGCACGCGTCGCCGGCCTGCGGGCGAGGGATGGGGTCGAAGCGCAGGTCCATCGCCTCGCTCGTCTGGTCGGTCGTGTCGAGCAGGCGCAGGCTCATGCCCACCGCCTCGGGGAAGTTGTCGAAGCCGCCGACGCGCACTTCGGCGACAAAGTCCTCCAGGCCGCCGACATCGTTGTTGGGCGCGACAAACAGCTCCGTGTCGCCGGTGCCGACGTCGATCACGATCACCTCGTCGTCGGCGTCGAACAGCTCCATGACAAAGGCGATGACGTCGCGGCTGGCGTCGCGGCCGTGGGCGCGAATGGAGACCACGTCGTTGCTCTGCCGCCAGGCGCTCGCTTCGAGCAGCTCGGGCGCCGACGGCGTCTCGCAAAGCCCCTGGGCGCGGTTCTCGGGGTTGACGATGCAGACGAGGTCGCCCGCGCAGAACTGGCCGGCGTCGAGGCCGCAGGGCTCGCCCTGCGCGGCGAGCGGGAAGCGCAGGGCGCGCAGGTTGAACGCCGACAGCTCGCCGTCGTACGCGGCGGCGATCAGGTGGATGGTCTGGCCGGCGTGCATCTCGCCTTCGACCAACCCGGCGAACCCCACGTCATCGTCGCCGCACTGATCCTCGGTCTGGGCCGACGGGCAGCCGGGGTAGCTGCTGAGCACTGTGTCGACGGCGGTCGTCGTGCCGTCGGTGGTGAAGATCCAGTAGCCGTCGCTGGGCACCTGCGCGGCGAAGACGACGCCCTGGGCGGAGTGGCCACAGCTCGGCTGGGGCACGGCTTCCGGCATCGGCGGGTCGATCGTCAGCGTCCAGCGGTCGGCGTTGTCGGGGTTGACCTCGGCGGTGGCGAA
>JAGQJJ010000477.1 GCA_020430675.1 Myxococcales bacterium | reverse complement strand
TGGGGCGATGGGCCTTCCCGGCAATCGTCTTGCCGCCAGGCGGCTATGTCGTCGCCTTCGCCAGCGAGAAAGGCGGCCGCGACCCGGCGGCGCCGCTGCACACGAACTTCCGGCTGACCGGCGACGGCGAGTACCTGGCGCTGGTCATGCCCGACGCGCTGACCATCGTTGACGCCTATGACCCGGCCTTCCCGCCGCTCGATGACGACCTGTCCCATGGCGTCACCCAATCGGTCGAGCGGTTGGCGCTGATCGCCACCAACGCGCCCGTGCGCTTTCATGTGCCCGCCGCCGACGAGGGCGGCGATTGGACGGCGCTCGACTTCGACGACGCCTTGTGGTCGGAGGGCGTCGCCGGGCTGGGGTACGCCGATGCGGTGCTGCCCGCGCCGGGCGAGGCCGAGAACCTGGCGCTCGGCCGGCCGGTGGCCCAGACCTCGACGCTGAGCAGCTTCATCGCCGAGCTGGGCGTCGATGGCAACCTGGGCAACTTCACCCACACCCTGTCTTCAGACCAGACGCCGACCTGGGAGGTCGACCTGGGTTCGGAGCGCTTCCTCAGCTCGGTGGTGCTGCACAACCGCACCAGTTGCTGCGGCTCGCGGCTGCGCGACATCACCGTCGAGGTGCTCGACGCCGATGGCGAGGTCGTGCACACCTCGGCGTTGCTCAACCCCGAGAACGTGCTGGGCAACGGCCTCAACGGGCCGGCGACGCTGACCGTGGACTACGCCGAGCAGGGCGGCGTGGTCGGCCAGACGGTGCGCGTGCAGCGTTTGCCTGACCTCGACCTGTCAGCCACCAACGGGCAAGGCAACGGCGATGAGCCGACCGTGCTCTCGCTGGGCGAGGTCGAGGTCTTCGGCGGCGGCGAAGCGGCGGTGCTGCGCCATGTGCGCACCGATGTGCGCGATGCCATGGGCGACGCGACCTCGTTGTTCGTGCGCATCCCCTTCACCGTGGACGACCCGGCCACGCTCGACGCGCTCTGGCTGCAAGTGGCCTACGACGCCGGCTTCGTGGCCTGGATCAACGGCGTGCCGGTCGCCGCGCGCAACGCGCCCGACCCGCTCGGGCCCGAGGCCGCCGCCACCGCCGAGCCCCCCGAGGTGCGCGTCGAGCAGTTCGCCGCCGACGCCGCGCTCGCCGCGCTGGTGCCGGGGCGCAATGTACTGGCGATTCAAGCCCTGGCCGCGCCGGGCGATGGCGACTTTGTCATCGCGCCGCAGCTCGATGGCCTGCGCGTCGATGAGGGGCCGCGGCGCTTCTTCCGCACGCCGACGCCAGGTGCGCCCAATGACACGCCGGCGTTTGACGGCTTCGCCGCGCCGCCCGAGTTCGATCACCGGCATGGCTTCGCCGACGCGCCGTTTGTGCTCACCATCCGCAGCGCCACGCCCGAGGCGACCATTCGCTTCACCCTCGACGGCAGCGCGCCCGACGCCGACTCGCCGGTCTATGCCGAGCCGCTGGCCATCGATCACACCACCGTCGTGCGCGCCTATGCCACCCGCGAAGGCTACGAAGACTCGCCGAGCGCCACCGGAACCTGGGTCTTTGTCGATGACATCGTGGCCCAGGACGAAGCGGCCACGCTCGCCGCCGGCTTCCCGCCCATGTGGGGTGGCACCGGGGCTGATTATGGCATGGACCCTGATGTCATCGGCGCCGGGGTTGATCGCTATGATGGCCGCTACGTGGCGAGCATTCGTGACAGCCTGCGCGCCGTGCCTTCCCTGGCCATCTCGGCCCGCGTTGATGATCTGTTCGGCGTCAATGGCATCTACACCGAGAGCACCCGCCGCGGCGTCGCCTGGGAGCGGCCCATCTCATTCGAGCTGCTCTACCCCGATGGCCGCGCCGGCTTTCAGGTCAACTGCGGGCTGCGCATTCAAGGCGGCGCGTTCCGGAGCCATGGCCTGACCAAAAAACACTCGCTGCGCGTGCTCTTCAAAGGCATCTACGGCCCGACCAAGCTGCGCTATCCCCTCTTCGGCGCCGACGCACCCGACGCGCTCGATACCTTCACGCTGCGCGCCAACAGCAACGACGGCTGGCAATGGGCGGCGGCCAACGGGCAGCCGCTCTACGTGCGCGACTCGTTCGGCCGCGAGACCATGCTGGCCATGGGTGGCGTGGCGTCGCATGAGACCTTCATGCACGTCTATCTCAATGGCATCTACTGGGGCGTCTACAACCCGGTCGAGCGCCCCGACGCGGCGTTCTCGGCCTTCTACTACGGCGGCGACAAGACCGGATGGGACGCCGTCAGCAACGACGCGGCCGCCGATGGCGACGTGCTCGCCTACCAGCAGATGCTGGGCATCGTGCGCGGGGGCGTGGCTGATCTGGATGCCTGGTACAGCTTGCAGGGCCTGGGCCCCGACGGCGCCGAAGACCCCGACCGGCCGGCCTGGATCGACCTCGACAACCTGATCGACTACATGCTGACCAACATCTACGTCGGCAATACGGACTGGCCGCAGAAGAATTGGTGGACGGGCCGCCCCCGCGATGGCAGCTCGGGTTTTCGCTTCTATATGTGGGACTCGGAGTGGTCCATGGGCATCCGCTCTGACCTGAACACCAACCGCGTCGGCGTCGACTTCGGCGTCGCCACGCCCTGGGCGGCGCTGTTGCAGAACCCCGAGTTCAGATTGCAGGTGGCCGATCACGTCCGCCGCCACTTCTGGCCCGGCGGCGCGCTCTACGTCGACCCTGAGTCGCCAGCGTGGGATCCCGAGCACCCCGAGCGCAACGTTCCGGCGGCGCGCTTCGCCCGGCTGGCCGACCGCGTCGAGCTGGCCCTGGTCGCCGAGTCGGCGCGCTGGGGCGACCAGCACGCGGCGGTGCCCTATACCGTCGACGAGCACTGGCTCGTCGAGCGCGACCGGCTGCTCGCGGATTACTTCCCCGCGCGCACGGCCCGGGTCTTTGCCCAGCTGCGCGACGCGGGCCTGTACCCGGCGACGCCCGCGCCCGACGCCAATCGGGCGGGCGATGCCATCGAGCTGACCGCGGAAGCCGGCATGCTTTGGTTCACCCTCGATGGCACCGACCCGCGCCTGCCCGGCGGCGCCATCGCGCCCGCGGCGCAGCCCGGCGACGCGGCGATCGTAATCGCGTTGCCGCCCGGCGAGACGCGCCTGCGCGCCCGGGCGCTTGATGGCGCCGATTGGAGCGCGCTCTTCGACGCGACGTGGCAGGTGCAAGGCGGGCTCTGATGCCACCCCAGGCATCTCGTGGCATCAAATCAGCGGTGCAGGATGACGCGCTCCCAGGCGGCCGAACCGTTGAGACTGTTTGCGCCGCACCGATAGCCTCCGTTGACGTTGCCGCCAGAAGTGTGGAGACACATGCGCAGCTCGGGCACCGTCTGATTGCCGCTATCGAAGTCACAAGACGTGCGGTTGACCGGCTCGCCGGCCGGCGCAAAGCCCCAGGACCATGTCTCGCTGTAGTACCATTGCACGCCGTTGTGCAGGTGGGAGGCGTCGGCCGCGTTGCCCACGTCGAAGAAAACTTCCGCGTAATCGCCGGCGGCGGCCAGGGTATAGGCGGCGGCACCAACCGGCCGGCAGGCCATCATGACATCATCGCCCTGGCAGTTTGCGCGGATCTGGGCCAGGGAGTGGCCTCCAGTGCTGTAGAGGCTGGAGTGGCAGACCTGCCACCCTTGCGCCGCGACCTGCGCCGCGTTGACGTTCTGTTGCACGCCAAAGGGCCGGCCATTGCGCTGATAGACCAGGCGCTCCCAACCCGCGTTGTTGTTGAGCCCGGTGGTGGCGCCACAGCGATAGCCGCCCACGTCAAAGTCGAGCGTATGCCAGCACAGCTTCAGCTGGGCCTGATCATTGGACGTATCGCATTGACTGCGGGAGAGCACCGATCCCAAAGGTCCGAAACCAAAAGAGAAGTTGGGGGTGTAATACCAGCGCGCGCCGTTGTGGTCGTGCGCGATGTCAGCGCCGGCGGCCACCTCGGCGAAGACCTCGTCGCGCTCGCCGGTGGCCGCCACCGTGAAGCCCGCCGCGCCCACGGGGCGGCAGGCGACCAGCACTTGAGCGGCCTGGCAGTTGGCCAACATGGCGACATGATCGATCCGCACGTTGTAAAGGTCTCGGAAACACTGCACAAAACCCAGATCGGTCGCCTCGGCCTGCGCCATGTCGGTGCGAATGCCCTCAAACGCCAGCGGGCCCGCCTGCCGACAGAGGGGCGTGCCAATGCACGCCGGGTCGGCACAGTCGGCGAGGCCGTTGCCGTCTTCATCGCCCAGGGCGGCGCAGTCTTCCTCGGGTGGCACGCAGAC
>JAGQJJ010000476.1 GCA_020430675.1 Myxococcales bacterium | reverse complement strand
TCGCTGCCCTTCAGGCCGAAGTAGCTGGTGGTCATGTTGCCGCTGACCACGCCCTTGGTGGCCGCGCCGCCGGGGTTCTTGAAGCTGCCGACGGACATGTCGACCAGGCCGTACATCGACAGGCTGCTCTGGGCCGATGCAGGCAGCGCCGCGACCAGGCATGCACCAGCAGCGAGCGCGGCACGGGCGGCCGCGGCAAGGGTTTGCACTCTCATGGGGACTCCGACGGTTGTGGGCCGGTGACATCCGGCTTCTCCGTCAGGGTGTCAGCAAGCGCCGTGCCTGTCAGTTGTTCGTCAGCCTGACTTCCAGCGCACCGCTCTTGACGTGCAGGTCGCGCTGCGGGAACGGGATCTCGATGCCTGCCTCGGCCAGCGCCCGGTTGATGGCGACGTTGAGCGCGCTGAGCAACGGGTTGCGGCCGCGCGGTTCGAGATAGTGCACCCGAAGCTCGAAGTCGAGGGAGCTCTCGCCGTGTGCCATCAGCAGCGCTTGCGGCGGCGGGTCGGCCAGCACCGTCGGGTGCTTGCGCGCGACTTCGAGCAGCAGCGCGATGACCTTGTCGACGTCGGTGCCATAAGCAACGCCGATGGGAACCCGCAGCCGCGCAATGCGATCGCTATGGGTCCAGTTGACCACATCCTTGGTGATGAAGTCCTTGTTCGGCACGATGATCTCCTGCCGATCGAGGGTCATCACCGTGGTCGCGCGGATGTTGATCGTCTGCACCGAGCCCTCGACGGTGCCCACCGTGATCCAGTCGCCGATGCGGATCGGGCGTTCGAGCAGCAGGATGAGGCCGCTGAAGAAGTTGGCCACCACCTCTTGCAGACCAAAACCGAGCCCGACGCCGACCGCGGCGACCAGCCAGCCCAGCTTGCTCAAGTCGATGTTCAGCGAGTCGAACGTGATGAGCAGGCCGATGAAAAAGAAGCCGTACCGGGTGATGGTCACGATGGCGTAGCGGGCGCCGTCATCGAAGTCGAGGTAGGGGAAGATGAGGGTGTCGAGCAGGCGCGGCAGCAGGCGCAGCACCCAGACCGTGATGACGATGGTGAGCACCGCGCCGAGCACGTCGGCCACGCTGACCGGCTGCGCGCCGTCGCCCGAGGGCGTGTAGATGTGCAGGCCGTCGAGGAGCGCCACCGCGCGCTGGTCCAGCTCCCAGATGCCGGCGAGGCCGAGCACCACCACCAGCAGCATGAGGGTGTTGATCAGCCGCGTGCCCCGCCGCGCCTGCTCTTCGAGGGTGGCGTTGCGCGGCGTGAGCACGTTGCCGAGCCGCACCGCGAGCGCGCGGCGGATGACCGGGTAGAGGAGGTACAGGCCTACCACCACCACCGGCAACTAGACTCAGCCCCCAGCCAACCAGCCTGCGACCAACCCGTAGCCGAGCACGTCCATGCTGATGATCAGCAGGCCAAAAACCAGCAGAAAGGCGCCGATGGGCGGCACAAAGCGCGCGAGGCCGGGGCGGCTGAGCTGGTGGAGCAGGTCGCGGATGATCGGCGAGCGCGGGCGACCCAGACGGATGAGCGTGTAGATCGCGGTCATGTCGGCCAGGGTGTAGAGCAGGCGCGGCAGGGCGTCGAGGCGCAGGGGGCCCGCGACCAGCGCCGAGCGCGGCGCGAGGAAGAGCGCGTAGCCCCCGGCCAGGATCTGCACCGCCTTGCGCAACGCGGCGGCCGTCTCGGGGCGCAGGTTCAGCTCGCCCTCGGCAAAACCGCCGGGTCGAAAGAGAAAGCGCCCGAGGTGCAGGGCGGCCAGCGCCAGCGCCGCGTGCGTCAAAGCGGCGCGCACCGGAGCCAGCAGCGCCGGCGGCAGGTCGGTCGCAGCGGCGAGGTGACCGAGCAGCCACACCCAAAGCGGCAGCAGCCCGGCGCTGAGCAGACCCACGATGGCAAAACGCAGGCGCTGCATCAGCGGCAGATCGTCATCGGCGCGCAGCCCGCGCATCACCCGGCGCAGCCGCAGGTGCACAAGCGCCAGCACCAGCGACAGCAGCGCCACCACGGCGCCCGTCCAGACCAGCGGCCAGCCGGGTTGCGTGCCCTCGGGGCGACGCAGGGCCGGCCCCGCGAGCCAGATGCGCAGACGGGCGATGTCGTTCTTGGCCTGGCGCCATACCTCGCGGCCGAGCGGCGGCGCGTCCTGCACCCAGAAGACCCGGGCCCGCACGAAGGCGTCGAGCTGGTCGAGCGTCTCGACGCGCTCGGCGAGCGCGCCGCGCAGGGCCTCGCCCTCGGCGAGCAGCTCGGCGAGCGCGTTCTGCTCATCGCGCAGCGCGTCGCGCACCTGTTCGCGCAGCTTGCGGGCCGCCTCGGCGAAGGCACCGCGCTCGGTGGCCGACAGCCCCGTCTCGATCATCTCGGTCTCGGCGCGCCAGGGCTCGTCGATCTCGTAGAGCAGGTCCGAGACCTCAAAACGGCGGGTGCGGGCGATCTGGGCCGCGCTGACCTCGGGCAGCTGGCGCACGCGCTCCAGCTCGTCGTGGCGCCGATCGAGCCGCAGCGCGATCTCCTTGAGCTTGTCGGCGATGCGCTCGCTGGCGTCGGCGCCTTCGACCAGCCCCTGCAAGCCGCGCAGCTCGCTGGCGTCGGCTTCGAGCAGTTTGCTCTGCTGAGCCAGCGCGCGGGCCACCGAGAGGCGAAGGCGGCTGGCCTCGGCGAGCTTGACCTGCGACTCGATGAGGCGCACCCGCCACGTCGCGAGGAAGACGCCGGGCCGGTCGCGCGCTTCGATCAGCGCTTCGCGGGCGGCGACCAGGGCGCGATCGACGTCGGCCTGCTTCTCGGTCAGCGTGCTCTCGTAGGCCTTGCGGTGCAGCTCCAGAATCTGCTCGCTGCGCGCGAGCTGTCGACGGGCCAGATCGCGCTGTTGGGTCAGCAGGCGACCGCTGGCCTGGAGCATGGCCTGCTCGACCTCCAGGTCTTCGGCCACCTCGGCGCCGGCGCGCGCGTCGAGCCGAGCGGTGTCGAGGCGCAGCGCGAGCTGGTCGCGGGCGTCGCCGAGCGGCAGCGTCGCGAGCTGGGCGGCGAGCGCGCGGCTCAATTCGGTGGCGGTGCGCCCGCGGCGGCGGGCTTCGGCGATGAGACGCGGCAGCTCGGCGAGGCGGGCTTCGGCGCGCGTGACCTCGGCGTCGAGCGCGGCCACGGTGCGGCGGTTGGCCTCGACCTCGGCCTCGACGCGGCCGACGTCTTCGGCGTTGACCTGCGCGGGCGCGCCGGGCGGCGGCAGCGCGGTGAAGGCGCGAAGTTCGGTGTCGAGCGATTGGCGCTCGCGGGAGTCGTCGGCGACCGCGTTGAGCCGCCGCGCCCGATCGGCGACCGCGGCGCGCATCTGGTCGATCAGCTCGATCTGGCGGCCGAGCTCCTGGCGGCGGGCCAGGCTGGCCTCATCGGTGGCCTCGGCGGGGATGCCGGCGATCAGGGTTTCGATCGCCTGCCGCCGACCGAGCAGCTCGTCGCGATCGGCAGGCCCGGCGTCGGCGGCCAGGCCAGCGTCGGCGGGCGGGGCGGCGTCGGCGCGGCCCGCGTCGGGCGTCTGACCGTGCGCGATGGACGTAAGCGCGAGGGACGCGAGCGCGATGGCGCCGAGGAGTCGGCGGGGGCTCATGGCCGCAGGGTGGCAAGGGCGACGAACGAAGTCCACCTCTTGGCGCGCCATGGCGAGTTTGCGCGCATCCGGGTTGCATCCCCGGGGCCTCCCCACGCATCGTCCCTGGCGACCGAAGGCGGGCCGGGCGACCGGCGAGGAGTGACCGTGCGCGGTGAGGCGAGGTAAGCGAGTGCGACTGGGTCTGCCCTGGGCGTTGATGCCGACGCTGCTCGCCTGCTCGCCGCACGCGGCGCAGAAGCCCGACGCGATCGGCGCGGGCGCGGCGCAGTTGCCTGACGGGTATTCGGCGGCAGCCGGTGAGGGCGCGAGCAGCGCGCCGCGCTTCTGGACGGAGTTTGGCGACCCGGGCCTCGACAACTGGATGGCGCGGGTTGAAGCCAGCAACCTGGGCCTGCGCGGCGCCTTTGCGCGGCTCGATCGGGCCCGCGCGCTCGCCGAGGTGGCCGGCGCCGGGCAATGGCCCACGCTCGACGCCTCGTTGACCGCCAGCCGCAGCCGCAGCGCCTTTTTTGGAGCGCCGCGCGAGTTCTCGCAGTACCAGGTCGGGCTGGCCGCGGCTTATGAGGTCGACGTTTGGGGTCGCGTCTCGTCGGCGAAGCAGGCCGCGGTGCTCGACGCCGAGGCGGCGCGCTTCGACGTGGCCGCGTTGGCCATCACGCTCGCCGCCGAGACGAGCGAGGCGTGGTTCGAGCTGGCGGA
>JAGQJJ010000475.1 GCA_020430675.1 Myxococcales bacterium | reverse complement strand
CGCCGCCCAGGTTTGCACGGCGGTCGAGGTGGGAGGGACGGGGGGTCAACGGCACCAAACACCGCAGCGCGTCGACGCGGATGGCGCCAGCGGCAGTGTCGAGGAGGACCGCGACGGGCGTGTCGGCACGCGCGTCTTTGGATCCTCTTATAGGATGATGCAGCAGCCTACGGTAATCATTGAGTTTTTGTCGACGCTCGCTCCGCTGCCCCGTGGCGCCCGGCCTGCTCCGCGTCAGCGGCGTAGACATCCATAAAGCCGACGCGATAGGCCTTCCATCTCGCTTGTGCGGCCGCGTCCTTCAGCCACTTCTGGAGGGTGCACCGCGCCGGCACCGCCAACCCCGCGGCATCGAGCTGGCGCTGCGCCCATTGGACCGACCCCGCCCCCTCGGTGCGCAGCGCCGCTTCGAGGTGCCGTTGCGCGTCGAGGTAGGCGTCGGCGCGGCGATGGGTCCGCGGCAGCGATTGCTTCGTCCAGGGGCGCTCCAACAGCGGCGGCGGGGATTTGCCGGCGAAGACCAGGATCCAAGGCCGCAAGGCAGCCTCCGGTCGGGAGTGGCGAGCGCGCCCCACGGCCTGCACGTTGTTGGCGGCGACGCGCGCCTCGAAGGTCGCGTGGCCATCGAGCGGCTCCAGGCCCCGAGACACGATGCAGCGGTTGAGGGCGCCGACCTCGACGTCGACCACCGTGCCCATGTCGGGGCGGGCGTCGCCCCAGATGACCAGCGCGTCGCACTTGGCCGCCGTGAAGGCGTTGGTGCCGACGCCGTCGCGCCCGTGGTGGCCCACGTAGGCGAGCACGATCCCGCGGGCTGCGTAGGCCGCGATCACCTCGCGGATCGCAGCGACGACGTCGCTGTCGGCAGGATCGGGCTCGATCTCGGCGCGGAGCAGCCCGGCGAGCGCCTTCCAGGTCAGCAGCCCGACCCGCGCGCGGCCATCGCCCCGCTTGGCGGCGGATCCACACACCGTCTCCAACAAGCCTTGCAGGCGTGCCGCGAGGGCCGGGTCGAGGCGCGACGAGTCGCGCAAGAACAGCGCGCTCCGCTTGAAGGCGCTGCCGTCGATCCAGATCGCCGCGAACGGCGCGATGCCATGCAGCCCGAGCCGCCGAATGTCGGCGCACCGCTTATTCACCGCTGCGATGCCCGTCAGCTGGTCGGTGACGACGTGCGCCGTCGCGTCGAGCAGGACGACCGGCACCTCGGGGGGCAGCGTCAGCAACTCTGTGCTCAGGATCTCGATCGCTCCCTTGGGGTTGATGCGCAGCCAGATCGGCGGGCGCCGACCCGCGAGCGCCGCCTTGAAGCAGGCCTCGGTCATCGGCCAGGCCCGCGGATGGGCGAAGCGCATGTGGCCTTCCCGTGCCTCGGCGGGCTTGGGCAACGGCGGGCCCTTGGGGGCCTTGAACGGGCGGGCGTTCGGGTCGAGCATATCGACCTGGGGGCTCTCCCACGCGCCGCGCAGCGCCTCAACGCCGGGGCAGGCGATCAGCGCGTCACGCAGCTCGCCGGGGTCCACGACGAGCGCATAGCGGCGGTCAGGCTCGGCCGCGCATCGCTTCTCCGCGACGCCGCGCAGGACGTCGCGCACGACGCTGTGCGACTCGGCGGCGTCGGGGTGGAAGCACCGCCACCGGTGGCACGCGTGCAGCGTCAGGGGCTCGCAGAATTGGTCGAACGGGAGTGCCTCAACGGCGACCAGCTCCGGCAACTCGTCGATGACCACCGCCGCCCCCTCGGGCATTTCCAGCGTCGGGAGCGCCGCATGGCACGCCAGCGTCAGGCCACCGGGCACGACGCGGGGCGCCTTGGCGCCGGGACAGGTCGAAGCGTAGGTGCAGCCGGCGCACATCTCACGGCCGAGCGCGGCATAGGCTGCCTCGATCCGGTCGCGGGTCAAAGGATCGGGCGCTGCCTTGAAGATCGTGCAGTCCTGCAACGCGCCGCGAACGACGTTGATGCCGATGAGCACGTCGTCGCCCAGCTCCGAGCGGAAGGCCTCGGCCCATGCCAGCGCCTCGTTCAACTTGGCGTGGTCGCGCACGAAGCAGGCGACCGTGCCACCGGCTGCCACCCGCTGGATGGCTTCGTAAACCGCCGCCCAGGACTTGCCGCCGCCGGTCGAGACTGCCACCGCGATCAGGTTGTCGGGTGCCGCGTCGGCGTATGCCTGGCGAATCGCCGCGGCGAGCCGCTCCGGTGCGCTGGTGAAGGACGCCGTCGCCCCGCGGACGAAGTCGGGTGCACCGGGCGCCACGCTGAGGGTGCGTGCCTGGGCCAGGTGCGCGTCGATCGCCTCGGCGACCGCTGCCGCGCTCAGGGCGCCCGTCGCGAGGTCGGCGAGATCCCCGCGGCCATCGGCGCCGACGGGCACCGCCAGTCGCACGAGGGTCGCCACGCGCCGCAGCTTTTCCTCGGCCTTTGCCATCGCATCGAGGCCTGCGCCGTTCGGGTGGCGTTCGGTCGGCGCGTCGCCTCGATGCGGCACCGTGATGACCACGGCAGCGACCGCTTCCTGGCCAAGTCGCGTCGCGAGCAGGTCCGCGATCTTGGGCAGCATGTCGGCGCCAACCGCGCCCAGCACGGCGCCACGCCCCGCGCGCAGGTGCCACGTCGCCACCCAGAAGTCGGGTCCGCCCTCGACGAGCCAGATGGGCGCGCCGTGCCGGGCAGCCGCGATGGCATCCCGCAGGTCGCCAAAGGCACACCAGCGCCGCGTCGAATCCAGGCCCCAGCTGCCGGTCACGTCCTTCGGCAGCCGCTTGGCCTTGGGCTGCCCGTCGATCGGGAGTGTGACGCGCCGGTCGATGTCGCGGGGTCTGCCGTCCGCGTCGCGGAGCACCGTCAGCACCGGCCGCCCATCCGCCAGCGTCGCGAGTCGTGAGCCGTCGGCCTGCGCGTGGGCCAGATCGCCACGGGTGGCGGCTACGATCTGCTCGGCCAACTCCAGGGGCCAGCGTCGCACGCCGCTCAGGTACCCGGTCAGGTCCGGCTCGTAGTCCTCGACCTGCGCCGTCAGCGCCTCCCAGGCGGTCGCGACATCGAGAGGCAGCGCCTTACGCTTGCGCGCCGAGGGCCCGACTGGCGGCGCGACCGGGCTTGGCTGGGCGAGGTCGCCGTCGAGGAGGCCGCGGAGCTTGTCGAGGCCCCCACCGTCGTGGCACGCCCAACAGCGCCACCATGGCCCGCTTGGGCCTTCGTCGCCGAGGTTGACGGGCCCGCGGCGGTCTGAGCCACTCCGCTGCCTCTCGCGACAGCTCGGGCACGGCGCGTAGCCTCCCGCGGGAGCCTCAACGAGCCCCTTCGCGCGGGCCAGCTCGGTGATCGATGCCCGGCAGGTCATCGACCGAGCCACGCGCGAAGGCGGCGAATCGCGGCGTCACGTCGCGCGTACAGCGTCGCGCGGCTGATGCCCAACGCGCGGGCGGCCTCGGCGGCACACGGGAAAATGAGGTAGGCGACCAACGCCTCGCGCTCCGATCGGTCCAACGCCGCGAGCCCCCGCCGGATGTCGATCACGAGCGCCGGATCGGCCGCTGCCGCCGCGAGTTCGTCGGGCGGAGCATCGAGCCGCTGCTTGGGGGGCGGCCGACTGCGCGCCTGCGCCCGCTCCAACGTGTGGCGTACCGCCGAGCGGGCCACGACCCGGTCGAACGCGCCCCGGTGGCCGCGCTCGGGCCTGTACGCCCCGGCGCACCGGTGCAGGTCGAGCGCCGCCTCTTGGGCCAGATCCGCGACCTCGATGGCCGGGTCCACGATGTAGTGCGCGTAGGCCCGCGCGGCGGCGTTGGCGTGGCGGGATTGGGGGTTGTCTCGGCAGGCGCTTCGGCTCATCGGCTGTGTTCCTCATAAGTAGTTCTACTCACTTCACCCCATCCTCATCATCCAGTATGATGAGGCGCCGTCTTCCATTGCAGTGATCCTGTATCTGAAAGACGCTGTGCCCGCAACGGGGTTTTGTGGTCTTCTCGCCGAGACTCGGGATGAGTGCGCGAGCCGGTCGTCTGTGCGAGCACAGTGGCGGCAACGGAGTCCCCCAAGCAGACGCCTTGGGCCACGGTGCACTGTGCGGCGTGTCGAGATTGGCTTGTGATCGGGCGTCGTAGGTCATGCGGTGACCATGCTGGCCCGACCGCCGCCCGGTAAATGCCGAGGACTTCTCCTCGACGCCGAGTAGCCGGCCGTTGACTACTCGACAGTCTTGCTAACTACCTGACTTTTGATGGTTTTTCAGTTCTTCCCGTCGCCAGTTCAGCCACTCGCCGACGCGTCGCTCCATCGTTTTTCGCTTGACTGGCGACCCATCTTCCCCGAAGA
>JAGQJJ010000474.1 GCA_020430675.1 Myxococcales bacterium | reverse complement strand
CGCCCGCCGAGCCGCCGCCGCCCGCCGAGCCGCCGCCGCCGAGCCCGGCCACCGGCGCCCAGATGGCCGCGCTGCGCAACTCGCTCGGCCAGGCGAGCTTCCGAAACGACAAGCTGCGCGTCCTGCGCATGGCCGCCCAGACGCATTATTTCTCGACGCCCCAGGTCCGCGAGCTGGTCGAGCAGCTCTCGTTCAGCAGCGACAAGCTCGAAGCGCTGGTGCTGCTGCGGCCGCGCACGACCGATCCCGAGAACTACCACACCCTGTTTGCCTTGCTGGCCCACCCGAGCGACCGCCGCACGCTGGAGAAGCGCCTCAACGCGCTCAGCCAGTAACGATCTGCATCTCGAAGCAGGCGCCGGGGCCGTCGACGGCCAAGAGGCGCGCGTGCCCGCCGTGCTGCTCGGCGACGCTGCGCACGATGGCGAGGCCCAGGCCGGTCTGCCCGGCCTCGCCGCGATCGGTGACAAAGCGCTCGAAGAGCCGCTCGCGGATCGGCGCCGCGACGCCTGGGCCGTAATCGCGCACCGTCAGCGTGGCGACGCCCTCTTCAACCCGCAGCCGCAGGCGCACGACGCCGTCTTCGGGGCTGTAGCGGATGGCGTTTGAAAGCAGGTTGTCGACCGCGCGCCGGAGCCAGCGGCGGTCGCCGCGCACCTTCACCGCCGCCAGATCGGCCTCGATCTGCACGCCGCGAGCTTCGCTCGGGGCCTGCGCGCCTTCGATGGCCTGCTGCACCACCCGGTCGAGCGAAAACGGCTCCCGCTCGGGCGCCACGCCGCGCGCTTCGAGGCGGGCCAGCGTGAGCAGGTCGCCGAGCAGGACTTCGAGCCGCCGGCCGGCCTCGTCGATGCGCCCCAAGAAGCGCCCGCGCGCCTCGGGGTCGTTCATCGCGCCTTCGAGCAGCACCTCGGTCGCCGCGCGAATGGCCGACACCGGGTTCTTCAGCTCGTGGCTGAGGTCAGCGACAAACTGCTCGATGTGGTGGCGGTCCTCCAACTCGCGGCGCATCGATTCGAACGCGGCGGTCAAGCGGCGCACCTCGCGCCCGACCGGCGGCGGCAGCACCGCGTGGCGCTCGCCGCGCGCGATGGCCTCGGCCGAGCGCGTCAGGCGTTCGAGCGGCGTGGCCACGCTGCGCCCCAGCGCAAACGCGGCGCCGGCGCCGGCCATGCCCAGCAGCGCGACCAGCAGGCTGAGCTTGGGGCCGAACTCGCGCGTCAGGTCGAGCAGCACATCGAGCGCTTCGACCTCGGTCGCCGCCAGCTCGGCGGCGCGGGCCTGCAGGCGCTCGATGACCCACAGCCCGATGACCCCGGTGGCCAGCAACGACGTGCCGACGATGGCAAAAAAGAGCTGAAGGCGAATCGAGAAGCCGTGCCGCAGCGAGCGCAGCACGCGGCTGGCGATGAACGCGAGCCCCACGAGCAGCACGCTGCCGCCGAACAGCAGCACCGCCTCGCGTGAGGCCAGCCCGGGCACTGCGTCAGAGCTCCTCGGAGAGCTTGTAGCCCACGCCGCGCACCGTCTCGATCGCCTCGGGCGAGAGCCCGGCGGCGGCCAGCTTCTTGCGCAGCGTCTTGACGTGCACGTCGACCGTGCGCTCGGTGACGTTCACGTCGGGGCCCCAGGCGCGGTCGAGCAGGTCATCGCGCGTGAACACGCGGCCGGGCGTGCCGAGCAGCACCGCCAGCAGGTCGAACTCGGTGCGCGAGAGCGTCAGCGGCACGCCGCGCGCCCAGCCCAGGCGCTTCTCGGCGTCGAGCCGCAACGGGACGGGCGCGTCGGCCGGCCCATCGGCCGGTCGATCCTCGGTGCGGCGCAGCACGGCGCGCACCCGGGCGACCATCTCGCGCGGCGAGAACGGCTTGTCGACATAGTCATCGGCGCCGATCTCAAGGCCCACGATGTGATCGATGTCTTCGTCGTGGCTCGACAGAATGATCACCGGCATCCGGTCGCCGTCGGCGCGGTCGCGCAGCCAGTCGAGGCCGTTGCCGTCGGGCAGCATCAGGTCGAGGATGATCAGCGCCGGCATCTCGGCCGCCAGCGCGGCGTCGGCGTCGGCCAGGGTATGCGCCGTCTTCGAGGTGAACCCGCCGCGGCTCAGCGCGTAGGCCAGGCTCTCGGTGATGGCGGGTTCATCGTCGATCAGCAGGATCAGCGACACGTCAATCGGTGCCCATCCGCCCCTCGATCGACTCCAGCTCGGCCTGGGTCAAGAACGAGGGGCCGTCGCTCTCGATGAAACCGACCGCACCGATCGGCAGCGGCTCGGCGCCGGCGGGCAGCCGGGCGCTGCGCTCGGGGCCACGAACGACCAGCACCGAGCGCGTCGCGTCGCCCGAAAGGCGATGCAGGTCGCGCAGGCCGCGCAGGCCGCGGGCGAAGGCGTTCATGTCTTCAAACGCCTCGGCGCCACGGGCCTGGCCTGGGCGGATGGCCTGGAGCACGAGGCCATCGAGGAACGAGCCAAACGGCCCGAGCGTGTCGCGTTGCCGCGAGGGCAGCGGCTCGGCGTGCAGCGGCGGGGGCTCACCGGTCAGCATGAAATACAGCAGCGCGCCGACGCTGTAGACGTCGTCGGCGGCGCGCGGCGCTTCGCCTTCGCGCACGGCGGGCGAAGCGAAGTGCGGATCGACGCGCGGCGGGGCGATGGTGCGCCGGTGCAGGCCGCGCGGGATGCCCAGATCGAAGAGGCGAAGCTGTTCGCGTCGGTTTGTCGGCAGCAAGACCTGCCACGGCCGCAGCTCGCCCAGGGCGCGGGCGCGGTAATGCAGCCGGGCCACCGCGTCGGCGAGCAATACCGAGACCTGCAGCGCCAGCAACGGATCGAAGGGGCCCTGTCGACGGATGCGCTCTTCCAGGCTGGGCGCGTCGATCAGCGGCGGCAGCACCAGGAAGGCGCGCTGCTCCATCGTCTGGCCGGCGTGCTGGATGCCCATGATCGGCAGGCCCACCAGCAGCCGGTTGCGGGCCACCTCATCGGCCAGCTCGCGCACGAAGGCTTCGACCTCGCTGGCCAGGATGTCGGGGAAGACCAAAGTGCAGGGCGCGCCGCTCGGCAGCACCTCGCCGGCAAAGAGCGTGCCCACCGGCCAGCGGGTCACACGGCGGGTCGCGCGATAGCTGCGCCCGTAGTCGTCGAGCGTGTGCACGGTCGTGCTCGTGCGGCGGCGGCTCGGCAACGGGGGCGGTTTGGGCATCGTGCCGCAGCATACAACAGCGGCCGGACGGGACAAGCCCCCGGCGTGCGGGGATCGCCTGCTGACAGCGCATCGGCCGAAGAAGCGCTTTTTCTGGCCGGTGCGCGCGCGCTCCTGACAACTCGACACCGACGCTGATCGATGCTTTGATAGCTGGAACCGCTCTGAGTCGCCCATGAAGTTGACCCACGCATTGCTCTTTGCGCTCGATGCCGAGACCACGGGCGTCGATCCGCAGACCGACCGGATCGTCGAGCTGGGCGGGGCCTATCTGCAGGCCGGCGAGCGGCGCGGGCCCATGCTGCGCACGCTCGTCGATCCGCAGGTCTACATCCCCGCCAAGGCCTCGCAGGTGCACGGCATCAAGGTGGAAGACGTCGAAGGTGCGCCCCGCTGGCCCGAGGTGGCGGCGCGGCTTGAGCGGCACTTCGCCGCCCGCCCCGTGCTCGTCGGCTATAACATCCTCGGCTTTGACAAGCCGCTCATCGATGCCGAGAACGCGCGCCATGGCATCGCGTGGCGCACGCCGCGCGCCCTCGATCCCTTCCTGTGGGCCTATTGGCATGACCGCGGCGAACGCACGCGCAAGCTCGGCTCGACCTGCGAGCGCTACGGCGTCGAGCTGCCCGAGAACCGGGCGCATACCGCCGACGCCGACGCCGAAGCGACCGGCCTTCTGCTCATCGCCATGGTGCAGGAGGGCGTCATGCCCGACGACGTCGAGCGGGCGTTTGCCGAGCAGGGTCTCATCGAGCGCCATCTGCGCGCCGAGATGGATCGCTACGGGCGCTATCTGTACCGCGATCGCGCCGACGGGCGCGTCAAGCTGGGCCTCGGGCGCCATATCGGCACACCCGTCGAAGAGGCCGAGATCGATTACCTCAAGTGGATGCTCGGGCGGCCCGAACTGCCCGAAGAAGCGCGCGCCGAGCTGCAGCGCGTGCTTGGCCAGGTCGAGCAGGTCAGCCTGTTCTGATCCCGGCCGCCGCGCTCGATCAGCCCGTCTTGCCGTTCTTCTCGGCGAGCACGCCGAGCGCCTCGCGCACATAGCGGCGCACGATGGCAAACTTCTCCGCGCCGTGCGCGCGCTCGAGCGCGCCCTTGGCCGCGGGGTCGCCGAGCTGCTTG
>JAGQJJ010000473.1 GCA_020430675.1 Myxococcales bacterium | reverse complement strand
CGATCATGCCCCGCGCTTCGTTGACCGCGGCCAGCGCCCGGGCGTAGGCGATGCGGCGCACGGGGTCGCGGCCGTACTGCGCGTCGGCGTGGGCTTCGACCAGCGCCAACGCCTCGCGCTGCGCGTCGGCGTCGACCCGGCTGGCCAGCGCGCGGGCGCGCACCAGCGCGGCGTCGGGCCCTTCGACGCCTTCGAGCAACGGCAACGCCAGCCGCGGCGCCAGATCAGCGACGAGGTCGGCCAGGGGCACGTTTTCGGCGTCGGGCCGGAGGTCGACGAGCTGTTGCAGGCTGGCCAGCTCGCCGTCGAGCAGGCGGAAGACGCGCTGGCGGCACCGGGCGGCGCTGGCGGCCGACGGGCGCAGCACGATCAGCTCATCGAGCGTGCGGCGGGCCTCGCCGAAGCGGCCGGCGGCGGCCTGACCCTCGGCCAGCTCGCGCAGCAGCGTGGCGCGCAGCTCATCGCCCTGGGCCACCTCAAGGGCCAGCGCGGCGACCTCGGGATCGGTCGGCGTGCGGCCGGCGCGCGCCGAGGCCGCCGTGCGATCGGCGAAGCGCACCGCCGCCTCGGCCTCGCCCGACTCGGCCCAATGGCGCCGCAGCTCGTCGAGCGGGCCGCCATGCGTCTCGTAGGCCCGCGCCAGGCGCTCGTGCAGGTTGCGCCGGCGCTCATGGCTGAGCGTGCGCCGCAGCGCGTCGATCAGCAGCCCGTGCTCGGGCACCGCGATCACCTCGCCGGCCGCCGTGCTCTGCATATGGGCCAGCCCGGCGACCGACAGATCGCGCAGCGCCGCGTACAGGTCGTCGACGTCGAGCCCGCAGGCGTGCTCGAGCACCACGCCGCGCGGCGGGCGCCCGCTCATGCAGAGCACGTCGAGCACGTCGCGCGCCCGGGCGTCAAGGCGCTGCACGCGCCGGGCGACCACCTCGTCGAGCGTGGGCGGCGGGCCTTGCGGGTCGCGGCGCACCGCGTCGACCATCTCGGCGACAAAAAGCGGCACGCCGCGCGTCTCGCCATGGATGTGCTCGGCGAGCCACGCGGGCGCGGGGTCGACCTGATCGGCCAGCACCTGCCGCGTCTCGTCGGCCGAGAACGGCAGCAGCTCGACGCGCTGGGCCGACGGCGCGCGGGCGATGACCTCCAGCAGCTTCGCCACCCGGCTGCCGGCCAGCACCGCCTCGGGCCGCACGGTGAAGACCATCAACACCGGCGGGTGCGGATCGCGCGTGACCAGCGCTTCGAGCAGATCGCACAGCTCATCGTCGGCCAGGTGCAATTGTTCGAGCGCCAGGACGAGCACGTGCTTCTCGGCCAGCGCCGCAAACAGCTCGCGCAGCCCCTCGTCAAGCTCGTGCAGGCCGTCGACTTCGCCGTGCTCGCGCGCCGGCAGGAGCTCGCCGAGAAAGGTGAAGCTCTCGATGACGGGACCGCGAATCGGGCGGGCGATGCGTCGAAGGATGCGCGCCGTCTGCCGGCGATAGGCTTCGGCCAGCCGCTCGATCAGGGTGTCAAGCCCGCGCAGCGGCACGTGATCGCGCATCACACAGGCGCCGGTGAACAGCGACGCGCCGAAGAGCCGCGCCTCGCGGCCGAACTCTTCGATCAGCGACGACTTGCCCATGCCGCTGCCGCCCTCGACAAGCACCGTGCGGCCCTGCCCTTCGCGCACGGCGCCGAGCGCGGTGTGCAACGCCTTGCGCGCCGAGCGACGCCCGACAAACTCGGCCGGCGCGACCTCGACCTCGGGATCGGCCTTGAGCAATTCGAGCGCCTCGCGCGCCGAGGGCCGATCGAGGGGTTCTTTCTTGAGCAGCTCCATGCAGACCAGCGCCAGATCGGGCGGCGCGCTCGGAACGCGCTGCACCAGCGAGGGCGGCGGCTCCGTGCGGTGCATCACCGCCACGTCGGCGCTGTCGCCCTCAAACGGCGGCGTGCCGGCCAAAAGCTCGTAGAGCACCACGCCCGCCGCGTACAAATCCGTGGCCGCGGTGACCTGCGAGCCCAGCGACTGCTCGGGGCTGAAATAGGTCGACGTGCCAAAAACCTGGCTGAGCGACTGCCCTTCCCCGCCGGGCAGCAGCTCTTTGACGATGCCGAAGTCGACCAGCTTGACCACGCCCTCGCGCGACACGAGCACGTTGCTCGGCTTGATGTCGCGGTGGATGCAGCGCTGCCCGTGCAGAAACGCCAGACCGCGCAGCAATTGCACGAAGGTGCTGCGCAGGCGCGCGAGGCGGTCGGGCTGACACAGCGTCGCGGCGTTGGTCACGACGCGGTTGTGCCCGTTGACGTGGATGTAGAGGTCCACGCCGTCGATCATCTCCATCGTGTAGAAGTACTGACCGTCTTCCTGATGCAGATCATAGAGTTGCACCAGATTCGGGTGCGAGAGCGCGGCGACGGCCCGAAACTCGCGTTTGAAATAATGCAGGGCCCGCGGATAGGTGAACTTGAGCACCTTGAGCGCCAGCATGCGGCGGGTGGCCGGATCGAAGACCCGGTACACATCGCCCATGCCGCCCCCGCCCAGGGCGCCTTTGACCTCGTAGCGCCCGATCTTTCGGGGCGCGCCGGATCGTCCACGCATGCATGCTCCGTCGCCGATCGCTGCTCGAACCGTCAGGGAAGCGCAGGCGCTCCTCGGATGCAACCGGATTGACGGTCGAGGCCTTTGCCGGCTCCATGCACAAACGAGTAGACTCCCCAGACCCTACGCCCCCGAGGAGAGGTGCCGATGCGGATCTTCGAGCCCCATATCCACATGTTCAGCCGCACCACCGACGATTACGAGCGCATGGCGCTCGCCGGCATCGTCGGCGTCTGCGAGCCCGCCTTCTGGCTCGGTCAGCCCCGAACCACGGTCGGCACCTTCAAGGATTACTTCGACACGCTGCTCGGCTGGGAGCGCCACCGGGCCAAGCTGTTCGGCATTCGCCACTACTGCACGATGGGCCTCAACCCCAAGGAGGCCAACGACGAGCGCATCAACGACGACGTGCTCGCCCTGGTGCGCGAGTACGTGCACAAGGAGGGGGTCATCGCGGTCGGCGAGATCGGCTACGACGACATGACCCCGACCGAGGAGCGCATCTTTCAGGCGCAGATCCAGATCGCCATCGACGCCAAACTGCCCATCCTGATCCACACCCCGCACCGCGACAAGACCGGCGGCGTGAAGCGCACGCTCGACGTGGTGCGCGAGTCGGGCATCACGCCCTCGATGGTGCTCGTCGACCACAACACCGAGATGACCATCCCGATGGTGAAGGAGACCGGCTACTACGCCGGCTTCAGCATCTACCCGAACACCAAGATGAGCCCCGAGCGCATGGTCGAGATCTTCCGGCGCTTCGGCACCGACCGCATGATCATCAACAGTGCCGCCGACTGGGGCGTGAGCGACCCGCTGCTGGTGCCGAAGACGGTGCAGCTCATGCGCAAGGTGGGCATGGACGAGGAGGAGATCGAGAAGGTCGTCTGGCGCAACCCCGTCGGCTTCTTCCGCCAGTCGGGGCGCATCGACTTCAGCGACTTCGGGGTGGCCGGCTACGATCGCACCGAGCTGCACGAGGGCAACTCGGTGCTGCGCGGGCAGGCGCAGTAACGCCGCAAACCGCCGGGGTCAGACGCCGTACTGATCGCGGATGACCAGCACCGGGCAGGGCGCCTGGCGGATCACCTTCTCGGCGACGCTGCCCATCAGCAGGTGGGCCAGGCCGCTGCGGCCATGCGTGCCCATCACCACCAGATCAGCGCCGCGCGACTGCTCGACGATGGCCTTGTGCGGCACGCCAGCGAGCAGGCGCCGCGTATGCGGCAGGCCGTCGAGCACCTCGACCTTGGCCAGCATCTCGTCGAGCATCTTCGCCGCCTCTTCGCGCACATACTCGTGCACCGTCTGCGCGGGGTTGTCGGGCAGCTGAACGAGCAGGTCGCCGACATAGTAGGGGGGCTCGTAGACGTGGAGGATCTCGACCTCGGCGTCGACCGCGCGCGCCAGGCGGGCGCCGTAGACCAGGGCGGCGTGCGCGCAGTCGGAGAAGTCGACGGGGATCAGGATGCGGGCGATTTCGTTCATCAAGGCCTCCGAGCGCCCGCAAGCCAGCGGGCTCGGCAGAACCTTTCAACGGCCGTGCCATCGGCAACCCCCTGAGAGTGGATACCGCTCGGTAGCGCGCTCGTCACCGTTTCGAACGGTTTGATCCCGTTCGGCGCGGTCGAGCGCCACCACCTCACCCAGCGGCATCAGACTGCGCGCCAGCTCCCAACCCACTTGCCCGGTCGCGCCGGTCACCAACAGCTTCATGCGAACACCTCGGCGTCTTTCAACAATGCA
>JAGQJJ010000472.1 GCA_020430675.1 Myxococcales bacterium | reverse complement strand
CGCCCGCGTCGGCCCGCCCCAACCCCTGCATCTGCGCTTTGTGCCCATCGCCAACGACGCCGGGGCCCTGCGCATCACCGACCTGGCCTTCCTGCCCGACGCCCGCGATGAGTTCGTGGTGCTCGACAAGGACGGTGAGGTCATCCACCTGCGCCTCGAAGGGGACACCGCGCGGCGCCTCGGGGGTTTTCACCTCGACGGCGTCTGGTTCGACTCCGACGCGGGCCTGATCAGCGTGGCCTTCGACCCCGATTTTGCCCGCAATCGCTTCTTCTATCTGGGCTTCACCATCAGCATCGAGACCTCGGTCATCCGCCGCTATCACTGGGACGCCAACGACTACGCGGGCATCCCGCGCAGCGAGGTGGAGGTCCTCGCGGTGACCGGGCGGCGCGCGCCGCGCTCCTGGCATAACGTGGGCTCGATGGGCTTCACCGCCGACGGCGACCTATGGGCGCTGTTTGGCGACAAGGTGCTCGACGAGGTTGCCCAGGACGTGGCCTCACCGCTGGGCGCGTTGCTGCGCGTGCGGCCCAACCTGGGTCCCGAGGGCGGCTACACCGTGCCCGACGACAACCCGTACGCCGATGGCAGCGGTCACCCGGCGGTCTACGCCAAGGGCATGCGCTCGCCGTGGAAGGGCTTCTACCACGAAGGCCGCTGGTGGTTCGGCGACGTGGGCCTCGACACCCATGAAGAGGTCAACCGCATCGACGAACCGGGCCAGAACTTCGGCTGGCCCGACATCGAAGGGCCGTGCCCGGGCGGCGAGTGCGGCGCGACGACCGGCCCCTGGAGCTGGTTTGGCCGCGGCCAGCACCCGTTTGTGCTCGATGATCCCGAGGCGACCAGCAGCCGATTGCGCGCCGTGTGGGTCGCTGGCCCGCGCCGCGCCGACGGCGCGCCCGATCGCTACGCCGGACGCTGGGATGACGTGATGATCTTCGGCGACGCTTTCACCGGCTTCGTGCGCGGCAAGCCGCTCGACGGGCAGCAGCCCTCGTTCCCGGTGGGCCACCTGCACTTTGCCACCGCCTTCGCCCAGGGCCCCGACGGCTATGTCTATGCCACGGCGCTTGGCACGTGGCCGCCCGACGCGCCGGTCGCGCCTTCACCCTTGCTGCGCGCCGTCCTCGCCGACTGAGCGGTCCTCGTCGGTTGACCAGGTGCGCAGGACGCGCTCCAGCTCGGCCCGGCTGATGGGTTTGGCGATATAGTCGTTCATGCCCACCTCAAGACAGCGCTCGCGGTCGCCGGGCATGGCATGGGCGGTCATGGCGACGATGGGTCGCGCGAAGCCATTGCGGCGCAGCGCCTGGGTGGCTTCGTAGCCATCCATCGACGGCATCTGGCAGTCCATGAACACGAGGTCATAGGGCTTCACCGAGGCCTGGGCGACCGCCGTGGTGCCATCATCGACGGTGTCGACCGAGCAGCCGAGCTTCTCCAGCAGGCGGGTGGCCACGCGCTGGTTGATGGCGTTGTCTTCGGCCAGCAGCACGTGCAGTGGGAAGAGCGCGTCGCTCGACGGCGGCAGCGAGTCGGCCTCGGCGGCGCGCACGGGCGGCGCGCTGCTCGACGGCGCGGGCGGCAGCGGCAGGGTCAGCGCAAAGCGGCTGCCATGCCCGAGCGTGCTGGTCACCGCGATCTCGCCGTCCATCAACAACGCCAGGCGCTTGCAGATGGCCAGCCCCAGGCCCGTGCCGCCGAAGCGACGGGTGGTCGAGCTGTCGGCCTGGCTGAAAGCGTCGAAGATGATCGGCAGATCGTCGGCGGCGATGCCGATGCCCGAGTCGGCGACCGCCAGCTCGACGGTCGACCCCTCCACGTGGCGCGCTTCGAGGTGCACAAAGCCCGCTTCGGTGAACTTGACCGCGTTGCCGGCGAGGTTCAGCAGGATCTGACGAACGCGAATGGGATCGCCCATCACCACCCGCGGCACGGCCGGCCCAAAGACCACCTTCAGCGAGAGCGACTTGCCGCGGGCGGCCGGTTCGAGCACGCCGGCGACGTCGGCGACCAGCTGTTGCAGGTCAAACGGCTGCACCACGATGTCGAGGCGGCCCGCTTCGATCTTCGAGACGTCGAGGATGTCATTGATGATGGTCAACAGGGCGGTCGCCGACCGCTCGATCGACCGGACGAAGCCCGCCTGCTCGGGATCGAGCTTGGTGCCGAGCAGAATGTCGGTCATCCCAATCACTCCGTTCATCGGCGTGCGGATCTCATGGCTCATATTGGCCAGAAAATCGGCCTTGGCCTGGGTCGCCGCGCGCGCGTTGGCCAATGCCTCGGCCAGCTCGTGCTCGGTCCGACGGCGCGCGTCCACCTCGGCCTCCAACTCGGCGTTGGCCGCTTCGAGCGCCAGCGTGCGCGCTTCGAGGCCCGCTTCGAGGCTGCGCGTGCGGCGCCGCATGCCGAGCAGGAAGCGCACGGCCAGCAGCGCCAGCACCACCAGCAGCACCACGCGCAGGTTGCGCCGCGTGCCCGCGCTGGCCAGGGCGTCGGCCCGCAAGGCACCCAGCCGACCGCGCAGGTTCTTCAGCGCCTCGCCGGTCGTGTAGCTGAAGTAGGCGTCCAGATGCCGCCACACCGCCGCGCGCCGCTGAATGAGCGCCTCGATGTGGCGATTGACCAGCGTCAGGCGCTGCTGCACCTCGGCCGGCACGTCGTGAATGTCGCCCAGCTGCGTCGTGTAGCCCCGGATGCGCGACGCGCGAGGCTCGCCGCCCAGCTCGGCGTACAACAACGTCTCCTGGCGCAAGCGCCGCACGTCGCGCAGCGCTTCGGCCTTGTTGGCGAACTCGAGCGCAGCCAGCAACCCTTCCGCCTCTTCGAGCAGCGTGGGCACATAATTCATCGAGTTGCGCATCACCGCGTGGTCCGACTTGAAGTCCTCCACGTCGCTCAGTTTGTGCGCCACGGCGTCTTCGATGCGCTCCAGATCGGCGGGGGCGGCGTCGAGCACCGTGCGCGCGGCGCGGGCGGCGAGCTGAAGCTGCGTTTCGAGCGCACCCGACGCGGCCGTGACCTGGTCATAGCTGTCGACCGCGATGTTGGTCGCCCGCATCAGCTCGCGGTCCAGCTCGACCTCGGCCAGCTCGAAGGTGCGCAGCTCGTCCTCGGCCGCCTCGGCGCGCTCGGCTTGATCCAGTGCCGTCCGACCGCTCAGCAGCACGGCGCCGAACAGGCCCACGAGCCAGAGCACGATCGCCGCCGGACGGCTCATCGCAGCGGCTCGCCGGCCAGGCGCCCGGTCAGGCTCTCCAGGAAGGCGACGACCACCCGCACGTCCTCATCGCTGGGCACGACGCCAAGCTGATAGCGGGCCATCACGCGGACGGCGTCGGCCAGGGTCGCGGCGGTGCCATCGTGAAAATAGGGCGGCGTGAGCGCCACGTTGCGCAGGCTGGGCACCTTGAAGCGATGGCGGTCTTCTTCGCGGCCCGTCACGACCTGCCGGCCCAGATCGGACTCGGTCACCTGGCCGCGGTCGCCGAAGTAATCGCCCATGATGCCAAACGTCTGGAACATATTGCCGCCGACCAGCACGCCCTGATGGCATGAGATGCAGCCCAGCGCCTTGAAGCGCCGATAGCCTTCGAGCGCGTCGGCCGACAGCGCCTTGTCATCGCCGCCCAACCAGCGGTCGAACGCAGAATCGGGCGTCAGCAACGTCTCTTGAAAGACCGCCAGCGCATCGCGCACCGCGGTCTCGGTCACGCGGCCGTATGCCTTGACGAACGCGGACTGATAGCTCGGATCGGCCTCGATGACCGAGAGCGCGTGGCTCCACGAAGAGCCCATCTCGACCGGGTTGACCAGCGGCGAACCCACCTGCTCGCGAAGGTTCGCCGCGCGGCCGTTCCAGAACTGGCGAAACTGCAACGCGGCGTTGAGCACCGTCGGCGTATTGACCAGACCCTGCTTGCCGCCGACCCCGCGCGAGCGCGCGAGGCGGTCGGCGCCGCCCAGGGCCAGCGGATGGCACGAGGCGCACGCGATGGTGCCATCGCCCGAGAGCCGCGGATCGTTGAAGAGGCGCTGGCCCAGCGAGATCTTCAGCGGATCGAGCGCCGGCGGCGGGGGGATGGCGGTGATGGGCTCATGGCGCACCTGCGCCAGCGCCGGGGCGATCCACATGAAGCAGAGCAGGACAAGGCCGGCCCCCGGCAGGCGCGCCAGCCGCGCCACTGCTCGGGATCGGCCTGTCGACGTCATTGCCCCGCCGTCGGGTCGTCCATCGCCGCCAATGCCGCCGTCGCGGCCTCGATGGCGGCGGGCCGTTGCTGAGCCGCAGGCAGGCCCCGCAGCGTCTCGACCACCGCCATGCGCG
>JAGQJJ010000471.1 GCA_020430675.1 Myxococcales bacterium | reverse complement strand
CTCGCTGGCGAGCCCGGTGACGTCGCGGTCGCCGAGCGTGGCGTACCACGGGATGGCCAGCCCCTGGTCGAGCTGGTCCGTGGCCGCGGTCAGCTCCTTGATCTGGCCATCGGCGGTCAGATCGCCGGTGATCACCGCAAACAGGGCGTCGGTGTCGTTGACCTCGCGCACGATCTGGTCCTGAAGGTCGCGGTGCGAGGCGTTATTGCCCCAGGTGGCAAAACGGATGCACTCGCGGGCGCTGATCGGCAGGCGCAAGCGATGGCGCACCTGCAGCGCGGCGTTGCCCAGCGGGCCAGCGCGGGCGCCGTCGAGCGCGGCGCAGGCGCCGGCGGCGGCGGGGTGCAGCGTCAGCTCGCCATCGCATTCCGCGAGCGCTTCGGGGTCGCCGCCGACGGTCTGCGGGCGGCATTCGAGCGGGTCGACGTGCCCGGCAAGCGCCTTGACCACCGACTGGCCGCGATCGGTGCACAGCGTCCACTTGAGCGTGGCGCCCGCCCGCAGGTCGTCGGTCTCTTCGGTCTCGAAGGCCATCTCGGGTTCGAGCGGGGTCAGATCGGGGTCGTGCACGTCGCCTTCGATGATGACGCCGCCGCCACCGACGGCGCGGATGCCGGTGACCGCGGCTGAAAGATCGGCGAGGAAGCTGCGGCGCGTGGTCTCAAGGCGGCCGCGCGGCAGGTGGGTCACGGTCAGGTACAGGGCGCGCGGGGCGCAGCCTTCGTCGAGCACGTCGATGCGCAGATCGAGCGACTGGGCGCGGATGACCACGTGCGGCGGTGCGGCGCACGCGCCGGCCTCGGACTCGATGATGGCGCCGCCCGAGACGCGCACGGTCAGCGCCTCGCCGACCTCGGCGACCCGGGCCGCGGCGTTGATCGAGACCCGGTCGCCCTGCGCGGTGCTGCAGGCGAGCAAGGCCAGCGAGGCGAGGAGCGCGAGCGGCTTCACAGGCCGTACCCCAGGCCAAGCCAGATCGCGAAGCCATCGCCCCAGGTCAGCTCGAACTCGATGTCGACATCGTCGGCGTAGCGGTGCTCAAGGCGCGCGCGCAGCAGCCCGAAGATGGGCGAGACCGGCGAGATGTCGCCGTCGGGGTTCTGGGTGATCAGCAGGGTCATATGCGTGCGCTCGCCGGTGTTCACGCCGACGCCGCTCTCGGTCAAGAGCCAGGTGTCGTAGAACTCGGCGTCGGCAAACAGCGCGGGCACCGAGTCCGGGGTGCTGTTGAACTGGTAGCCATCGACCGCGTAGCCGGTGCGATTGAGGATGTAGAAGTGGCGCAGGCTGCGGATGAAGGGGCCGACGTCGGCCTTCCACTCGATATAGCCGAGCGCGCCGTTGACCGCGAAGCCGTCGCGGCGGTCTTCGCGGCGGCGAAGCTGAAGGCCCAACGAGACATGGTTGTGCGGGTCGTCGCCGCGCCAGACGTGGCCGCCGATGTCGACCTTGGCCAGCCGGCGGTCGAGGCCGACCTCGATGTCGACCAGCGGGCGCACGTAGATCGGGCCGGCGCGCAGGTCGAGGCGGGTCACGATGTGGTGGCGGTACGGGTCGAGCGGGTTGTCGGTGTAGCGGTAGGCGACGCCGAACATATTGCCGTCAACCCGCGAGCTATCGGGTTCGAAGGGGCTGGTGCCGGTATAGGCGCCGATGATGTCGGCGACCCATGAACCCACAAAGAGCATGACCCCGGCGTGGGTGAGCACGTCGCCGACGGCGCCCACCTCGCCGCTCTGGTGCGTGGCGTTGCCCAACGCCGAGCCGCCGATGATGAGCGCCAGGCTGGCCAACTCGGTGAGCAGCAGCAGCACCGCGCTGCGGTTCTCGTCGATGGCAAAATGGCCCAGGCCGCGCACGAGCACGCCGGGCACGATGGCAAGCAGCGTGCCGCCAAGCGAGCCGGGGTGGTCGTCCTTGGGGCGCGGCTGGTAATCGTCGTCGATGGCCTGCTGATAGGGGATCTCGGCCTCGCGCTCGGGCGCCTGGGCGTGCGCGGGCACGGCCACGAGCAGCGCGAGCGCAAGCGCCAGAGATCTCAAGGGTTGGCCCCGAGACGCCGGGCCAGGGCGGTGTAGCGGCGCTGTCCGTCAGCCCGTCGCGCGGCCTGGGCGATGGCCTTTGGCTGGCCAACCACGACAACGAGGCGTCGGCCACGGGTGATGGCGGTGTAGAGCAGGTTGCGCTGCAACATGACCCAATGCTCGGTCAGCATGGGCACCACCACCGCCGGGTACTCGCTGCCCTGGCTCTTGTGCACCGAGCAGGCGTAGGCGAGCACGATGTCGTCGAACTGGTCGGGCTCGTAGGTCAAAAGGCGCTGCTCGAAGCGCACGACCAAGCCCTTGTCGTTGAAGCCGATGACCCGACCGAGGTCGCCGTTGAAGACCTCTTTGTCGTAGTCATTGCGAATCTGCATGACCTTGTCGCCGACGCGAAACTGACGCCCGCCGCGCTCGATGCGCTCGCCGTCGGGGTTGAGGCGCGCTTGCAGCAATGCGTTGAGCTGCTGGGCGCCGCAGACGCCGCGGTGCATCGGCGCCAGCACCTGAATGTCATCGATCGGATCGAGGCCGAAGCGCTGGGGGATGCGGTCTTCGACCATGCGCGCGATCAACTCCGCGGCCTGGGCCGGGTCGCCGGCGCGCACGAGGTAGAAGTCGCTGTCGTCGGGGTCTTCGGGCGGCCGTGGGGACTGGCCGGCGAGCACGCGGTGCGCGTTCTGCACGATGCAGCTCTGCTCGGCCTGGCGGAAGATGCGGGTCAGGCGCTCGGCGGGCACGACGCCGCTGTCGAGCAGGTCGGCGAGCACGTTGCCGGCGCCCACCGAGGGGAGCTGGTCGGCGTCGCCCACCAGGATGAGCCGGGTGCCGGGCGGCAACGCGCGCAGCAGCGCAACGGCGAGGGCCTGATCGAGCATCGAGGCCTCATCGACGATGAGCGCCTGCACGTCGAGCGGCTCATCTTCGTTGCGCCGGAAGCCTTCGCCCGGGTGGTATTCGAGCAGGCGGTGCAGTGTGGCCGCCTCTTCGCTGGTGGTCTCGCTGAGCCGGCGCGCGGCGCGGCCGGTGGGCGCGGCGAGGGCCACGCGCAGGCGGGCGCCGTGCAGCAGGTGCAGCAGGGCCTGCACGATGGTCGTCTTGCCGGTGCCCGGGCCGCCGGTGAGCACCATGACCCCGGTGCGCGCGGCCAGCTCGACGGCGTGGCGCTGCTCGGGGGCCAATTCGAGGCCGGTGCGGCGCTCGAAGCCGGCGGGGTCGGCCATCAGCGGCTCGACCGGGACGGCGAGCAGCCCGCGCAGGCGCTCGGCCAGCTCGGCTTCCAGCTGGTACATCGCGTCGAGGTAGATGCCCTCTTCTTCGATCAGGCGGCCCTCGGCCACGAGCTGGTCGATCTCGGCGTTGACGTCGAGCCCCTCGCCGAGCAGTCGCGTGGCGCGCTCGATCAGCGCCTCGCGCGGCAGGTAGACGTGGCCCTCCTCGGCGGCGCGGGCGAGCAGGTGCACCAGCGCCGCGGCCTGGCGGGCGGGGTGGTCGAGGGTGAAACCCAGGCTCTGGGCGACCCGGTCGGCGGTGGCAAACCCCACGCCGCTGACCTCTTCGGCCATGCGGTAGGGGTTCTCGCGCACCCGCGGGATGGTATTGCCCTCGTANCGTTTGAAGACGCGATTGGCCAGCGCCGGGGTCAGGCCCAGGCTCTGGAGGAAGATCTGCGCGTCGCGGTGCACGGCGCGCTCGCGCACCTGCTCGGCGATCTCGGTGCGGCGCTTCGGGCCGATGCCCTCGACCTCTTCGAGCCGCTCGGGATCATTGAGGATGACGTGCAGCGTCTTTTTGCCGAACCAGGCGACGAGGCGCTCGGCGAGCTTGGGGCCGACGCTGCGAATCTGCCGGCTCGCGAGCCAGGTGCGCAGGGCCTCGGCGGTGTGCGGCAGCAGCGGATAGGCGGCGGCGACCTTGAACTGCGGGCCGAAGCGCGGGTCGACGCGGGCGTGGCCGAGCAGGCGGATGCGCTCGCCTTCTTCGAGGCCGGCCAGCTCACCCACCGCTTTGAAGGGCTCAAGGGCGCCGTCGGCGCGGACCAGCGCGATGGCAAAAGCGCCGTCGTCGCCGCGGTAGACGATGCGTTCGAGGAGGCCCTCGCGGGTCTCGTAGGCGTCGGTGGGGGCGGCGGTGGCCATGCTCCCGTGTTCTACCCCGACCCGCGGCGTTCGGCCACCGTGGCGCCTGGTGGGGTTTCTTCGAAGTCCGTGTGGCGGGCCGACGACGGCGAAGCGGCGCTACGCCGAGCAGGTCCGACGCCGAGCGAGGGTGAAGGGGCCGCGGAATGGATACACGGA
>JAGQJJ010000470.1 GCA_020430675.1 Myxococcales bacterium | reverse complement strand
CGAAGCGCTCACCGTGCGCGGCGGCGTCGATGGCGTCTTTGTGCTCGACGCCGACGGCCAGACCGCGCGCTGGCGCCCGGTCATGGTGGGCCTGCGCGACGCAGGCCGCGTGCAGATCAGCGGCGACGGCCTCACCGGCCAAGTGGTGACGCTCGGCCAGCAGCTCATCGACGACGGCTCACCCGTCGTGCTCGCCGAGGTCGGCCCCACCGACGCCGGACCCCCGAATTGAGCCTGCCGCGCTTCAGCGTCGCCCGCCCGATCTTCACCTCGATGGTCACCCTCATCGTGGTGCTGCTCGGCCTGGTCGCGTTCTTCCGCCTGCGCATCGACCTGCTGCCGGCCATCGAGATGCCCACCCTGACGGTGATGACGGAGTACGAGAACGCGAGCCCCGAGGTGGTCGAGCGCCTCGTCACGCAGATCATCGAAGAGGTGCTCGCCACGGTGCCTGGCATCGAGCAGATGACCTCGATCTCAAGCGAAGGCATGTCGAACGTTGAGGTGCGCTTCGTCTGGGGCACCGACCTCGACGCCGGCGTCGCTGACGTGCGCAGCCGGCTCGAAGATGAGCTGAGCGAGCTGCCCGAAGACATCAACCGCCCGCAGATCCGCAAGTTCGACATCGCCAGCTTCCCGGTGGTCATCATCGGCATCGCCAGCGCCCTCGACCCGGTCGAGCTGACCGAGCTGATCGACAAACAGGTCCGCTCCCGCTTCGCCCGCGTGCCCGGCGTGGCACAGGCCGACCTCTTCGGCGGCTTCGAGCGCGAGATCCGCGTCGCGCTCGACCCCGCGCGCCTCAAAGCCCTGGGCCTGCCGCTCGACACCGTGCTCGCCGCCCTGCGCGACGCCAACCTCGACCGCCCCGCCGGCGCCATCGAGCAAGGCCGCTACGAGGTCATCCTGCGCGCGCCCGGCGAGTTCGGCGACCTCGACACCCTGCGGCGCACCGTGGTCGCCGTGCGCGATGGCGCCGCCATCGAGCTGCGACAGATCGCCGAAGTCCGCGATACCTATCAAAGATTGACGCGCATCATCCGCGTCGACGGTCAGCCCGGCCTGCGCATCGGCATCCGCAAGCAGGCGAACGCCAACACCGTGCAGGTCTCCCAGGCGGTGCTCGCCGAGATCGACGCCATCAACCGCGCCCTGCCGCAGATCCACGTCGTCGCGGTCATCAACCAGGGCAACTTCATCGAGCGCTCCATCGCCAACGTCGCCCGCTCGGTGCTCTACGGCGGCGCGCTGGCGGTGCTCGTGCTGCTGTTCTTCCTGCGCAACGTGCGCAGCACCGTGGTCATCGCGTTGGCCATCCCCATCTCGATCGTCGCCACCCTGGCGCTGATGTACCTCGGCGGCTTCACGCTGAACTTGATGACCCTCGGCGGCCTGGCGCTCGGCGTCGGCATGATGGTCGACAACTCGATCGTCGTGCTCGAGAACGTCTTCCGCCGCCGCGCCGAGCACGCCGAAGCGCCGGTGGAAGCCGCGGTGACCGGCGCGGGCGAGGTGGCCGGCGCCATCGTCGCTTCGACGCTCACGACGCTCGTCATCTTCCTGCCGCTGGTCTTCGTGCGCGGCATCTCGGGACTGCTCTTTGTCGAGCTGGCCTACGTCATCGTGCTCTCGCTGCTCGCCTCGTTGCTGGTCGCGCTCTCGCTGGTGCCGATGCTGGCCTCGAAGCTGCTGCGCCCGCACGCCGAGCGCACCGCGACCACGCAGCGCCTCGACGCCGCCGCCGAGCGCGCCTTTCACCGCCTCGAAGCCGCCTACGCCCGCCTGCTGCAACGCGCCCTGCAACACCGCACCCTGACCCTCGGCGGCGCTGCGCTCCTATTGCTGGCCAGCCTGCTGCTCGTGCCCCTCATCGGCACCGAGTTCCTGCCGCCCAGCGACGAAGGCGAGGTGCGCGTCAGCGGCGAGATGGAGGTCGGCACGCGCCTGAGCCTGATCGACCAGCAATCGAAGGTGATGGAGCGCATTGTCGTGCCCACGGTGCCCGAGATCGACGCCTACGTGGTCAGCGTCGGCGCCTCGGGGCGGCGGCCCGATGACGCCTCGAAGGCCGAGATTCAGATGTCGCTGCGCCCGGCCACCGAGCGCACGCGCAGCAATACCGCCATTGCCGCCGACCTGCGCAAGCGCCTCGAAGGCCGCGTCGCCGGCATGACCATTCGCACCCGCGCCCCGCAGGGCCAGTTTGTGCTTGAGCGCGTGCTCGCGGTCGATGACGGCCTTACCGTCGAGGTGCGCGGCTTCGATCTGGCCACCCTCGACACGCTCGCCGCGCGCGTCGCCGCCGCGCTCGACGGCGTGCCCGGCATCACCGACATCGACGTCACGCGAAAGGCCGGCGTGCCCCAGGCCCAGATGCGCATCGACCGCGACAAGGCCGCCGACCTCGGCCTCAGCGTGCGCGACGTCGCCGACGCGCTGGCCATCGCCGTGGGCGGTCGTGAGGCGGGGGACTACCGCACCCAAGGCAACAGCCATCGCATCCTGGTGCAGCTCGCCGACGCCGAGCGCCTCTCGCTGGATGAGATCCTCGACCTGACGCTGAGCACCCGCCCGACGTCCAGCGGCGAGGCCGCCATCGCCCTGCGCAACGTCGTGCGCGTCGAACCCGGCCGCGGTCCGCTGCTCATCGACCGCAAGGACCAGCAGCGCCTTGTCACCGTGAAAGCCAACGTCGCCGACCGCGACATGGGATCGGTCGCCCGCGACGTGCAGACTCGCCTCGATGCCATCGCGCGCCCGGCGGGCTATGATCTGCACATCGCCGGCACCTTCGAGCAGCAGGAGGAAGCCTTCAACGAGCTTCTCATCTCGCTCGTGCTGGCCTTGCTGCTGGTCTACATGGTGCTCGCCTGCCAGTACGAGTCATTGCGCGACCCGGTGGTGGTGATGGCATCGGTGCCATTGGCCGCCATCGGTGTCTTGGTCACGCTCTTTGCCACCGACACCACCCTCAACGTGCAGAGCGCCATCGGCTGCATCATGCTCGGTGGCATCGTGGTCAACAATGCCATCCTGCTGGTCGATCAAGCCGGCCGCCTGCGCGCCGAGGAAGGCATGACCACGCGCGCCGCGCTCGCCGAAGCCGGCCGTCGCCGCTTGCGACCCATCTTGATGACCACGCTGACGACCCTGCTCGGCCTGTTGCCGCTGGCGCTGGGCATCGGCGAAGGCGCCGACGCCCAGGCCCCGCTCGCCCGCGCCGTCATCGGCGGCCTCACCGCCTCGACGCTGATCACCCTGGTCGTGGTGCCCGTCGTCTACACGCTCTTTCACCCCGAGCGCGACTGACTGGCCAGCCCCGCGTGCGCCAGCGCCAGGCGGGCGATGGGCAGGCGGAAGGGCGAACAACTGACGTAATCGAGCCCGATCTGGGCGCAGAACGCGATCGATGAAGGCTCGCCGCCATGCTCGCCGCAGATGCCCACATGCAGGGTCGGCTTCGTCTGCCGACCGAGCCGGGTGCCCAACGCCACCAGTTGCCCCACGCCGGTTGTATCAAGCTGCGCAAACGGATCCGCCGGCAGCAGCCCCCGCTCGACATAGGTCGGCAAGAACCGCCCCGCATCATCGCGAGACAGCCCCATCGTCGTCTGCGTCAGATCATTGGTGCCAAAGCTGAAAAAGTCCGCGTGCCGCGCGATCGCATCGGCGGTCAGCGCCGCCCGCGGCAGCTCGATCATCGTGCCCACCGCAAACGCGATGCGCTGCCCGCGCAAAGCGAAGACCTCTTCTGCGGCCGCTTCAACCAGCGCTCGGCACATCGCCAGCTCGTCGGCGGTGATGATGAACGGGATCATCACTTCGGGCTGCGCGGCGATGCCATCGGCCATGACATCGCAAGCCGCGTGCATCAGCGCCCGCACCTGCATGGCATAGATCTCGGGATGCGTCACCCCCAGCCGGCACCCGCGCAGGCCCAGCATCGGGTTCTGCTCGACCAGCGCCGCCCGCGTGGCCCGCACCCGCTCGACGGTCGTGCCCAGATCGGCCGCGATGGCCGGCAGTTCGTCTTCGTCGTGCGGCAGAAACTCATGCAGCGGCGGATCGAGCAGCCGCACCGTGAACGGCCGCCCCGCCAGCGTGCGCAGCATCGCGCCAAAATCCGCGCGCTGCATCGGCTGTAGCGTCTTCAACGCCGCCCGCCGCGCCGTCTCATCATGCGCCAGCAACATCTCGCGCATCGCCTTGACGCGCTCAGGCGCAAAGAACATATGCTCGGTGCGGCACAAGCCAATGCCTTTTGCTCCAAAACGCCTTGCCAGCGCCGCATCGGCAGGCGCATCAGCATTCGCGCGCACAGCCATGCGTCTGAAGCCATC
>JAGQJJ010000469.1 GCA_020430675.1 Myxococcales bacterium | reverse complement strand
AGTCGCGCCGAAGGCCAATGGGTGCTCGGCGACGCCGCCGCCGCCCTGCGCACCCTGCGCGCCGGGGTGCCACCCGAAATCGCCGATACGCTCCCGGTGCCCGACGCGCTCGCCACCCCGCCCGGCGCCCCGCCGCTGGCGCTCGCGGGCGGCCTCATCGGTCACCCCACGCTCAACCTGCTGCTCGGCGCCGAAGCCCTGCGCGCGTTGGGCCGGCCCGAAGCCGAGGCCTGGCGCGCCGCCGCGCCCTGAAGGCAACGCGCGCCCTCTCGGCGCCGAACAGTCGGCGTCGAATCCTAAGAAGGCCCTCGTTCGACCTAAGTGGCGCGTCGCCCACGCGATACGGACTCTCTGCGCAAAAGGGAGGCGCGCGTTTGGCGTTTGTCGCCACGCCCGGCGATCACTTTGTCGTTGCTGAAATCCAAGATAGCTGCGATTCCGCCAGGCGACAGGTCACGACCGCGCCCCGCTGAAGGCGCCGGAGACCCCGATGACGCTTGAAGACATCCTGACCGATCTGCGCGCGCGCGGCTGCGCCCTCATCCCCGACTTCCTGCCACCGGCGGTGCTGACGCGCGTCCGGGCGCGGCTTGACGCGATGCTGGGGCGGCACACCGGGCGCAACAACTTCGAGGGCGTCGCGACCGAGCGCATCTATACATTGATCGCCCGCGACGCCGTTTTTGCCGAGATCGCCGTCGACCCGCGCATCCTCGCGGTGTGTGACGCGGTGCTCCAAGCCAATTACCTGCTGACCGCGAGCCAGGCGATCTCGATCAGGCCCGGCGAGACCCCGCAGCCATGGCATGCCGATGACTCGTTCTATGCCATCCCCCGCCCCCGACCGATGGTCAGCCTGTCGACCATCGTCGCGGTCGATGACTTCACCGAAGACAATGGCGCGACGGAATGGGTGCCGGGCAGCCACCGGTGGGGAGACGCCGACTTTGCTGGCGCCTATCGCGTCGGCGACGCCGAAGAGGATCCCAAATACGCAGAACGATTGGCCGATCGGGCCGTGAAGGCGATCGCGCCGGCCGGGAGTTGCATGATCTTCGCCGGCACGCTCGTGCATCGCGGCGGCGCCAATCACAGCGGCACCGCCCGGCGAGCGTTTTCGAACCAGTACTGCCAGCCTTGGGCACGCACGCAGGAGAACTTCTTCCTGTCGATCCCACCGGCCTTGGTGGCAGGCATGCCGGCGCGGCTGCAAGCCATGCTCGGCTACTCGATCCACCCGCCGTTCATGGGCCATGTCACCGCGCGTCATCCACTTCGCGCGCTTGAGCCAGGCTTCGAGGCGCTCCGCTGATCTCATTCCTCGACGGCGTGCGTCACATACACCACCGGCAGATCGGCGCGCAGCAGCCAACCCTCGCCATCGTGCTCGATCACTTCACCGAAGCCCTCGCCGCGGAGCTGGTGCATCGCCACGTGCAGGCGGTTGCGCAGCGACGCCTCGGGCACGCCGCGCTCGTCCGACCAGGTGCCATCGAGCATGGCCTGCACGCCCAGCGCCGCGCCCGGATCGTTGAGCCGGGCGTCGACGAGTTGCCGCAAGAGCGAGCGCTGCACCCGCCGCCGCCGGAAATCGACCCACGCCCCGCCCGGGGGCCGACACCACCCCTGGTCGAAGGTGACCAGCAACGCCAGCGGATCGCGGGTCGCCCGCCGATGGTCCGTTCGCATCAATCGCATCATCGTCTCGATGACAGAGTCGGGCCGCACCTCGGTGCGCCGCTCGGCGAGTTCGAGGACGCGCGCTTCGGCCGCCTCGCCCCCATCGAAGACGAGGCGGGCCCATGGCACCAGCAGTTCGGCGAGCTTCGGCGCGCCGTGCTCGGCGAGCCAGCGGGTGGCATCGTCGATGACACCGCGGCCGACCTTTGCCTTCTGTCCGGTCGAGGCATCCACAATGGCCAGCAGACATCGACAGAGCTGCCCCGGCCAGGTCGCGTCTGCCATCAGTTCGCCGGCCACCTGATAGGACAAACGCGCGGATGCCATGTCCTGCCGCTCGTGTTGAACCAGGCCCAGGTAGGTCTGGGCGATGAGCGTATTGTAGTCGAAGCCGATCTCGGCGAAGCGCGCGCGAGCGAGCGAAAGATGCTGCTCGGCGGCGGCCAGGCGGCCGCGCGCCTGCTCGGTCACCCCCAGATGTGTCTTCGCCGCGGCGCCCGGCATCACCGCCCGGCAGGCCTCCGCCGCGTCGACGCTGGCCCGCAACATTTCATGACTCTCTCCGTCCCGGCGCAGCCCGCGCAGCGCTGCCGCCAGGCCGCTGGCCGCCCGGCTGAGCAGATAGAGGTCGTCTCGCTCGCGGGCGATGGTCAGGGCGCGCTCCGCAGATCGCCGGCCTTCCTCCAGCCGATTCTGATCCATCTGCGCCCGGCTCAGGATCAAGTACGCGTAGCCGGCGACGCCGACCGCGGCGTCGTCTCCGCCGAGGCCCACGTCGATGGCCGCCTTCGCGCGGTCGATGCTGCGCTGCGTCTCGCCGAGCGCGTCGGCGCATTGCGCTTCGTACCACAGCACCACCGCGTGGAAGGCGGTCGACGTCTGGCACAGCGCCAGGTCCGCGAGCGATTCCACCTGCCCGAGCCGCTCGGTCCAATTGCCGCCCCGGGCGTTCAAGACAACCCGAGTCAGCCGCAACACCGCGTCCGCCAGGCGCCAGCGTCGCTCGGAGCCATCGGTCGGCGCCTCGGGCCATGCCTTCGCGAGCTGCTCGTAGTAGCTCAGATGAAGGGGCTCGGCGGCGCGCAACGAGACGAGCGGGTAGACGCGAAACAGCGCGCGCGCCGCGGTGACATGGTCGGGCGTCTCGCTTTCCAGCGCCCGGTGATAGATGGCGAAGTACTGGCGCTCGTCACGCGCCAGCCGCGCAAGCCGCGGCCGGGTACGGTCGAGCATGGCGGTGAGGTCGTCGAGCGGGTCTTGATCGAGGTACCACCTGACAAAGCGCCGAAGGGTCGCCGCCTCTTGCGCGGGCTCGGATCGGGACTTCTCGACCGCGAAGGCGCCGACGATGTCAAACATCGAATAGCGCAGCCCGCCATCGCCCTCGGTGACATTGAGCAGAGAGGCCTGCACCAGCATCTGCAAAGCGTCGATGGTCGGCCGACCATCCAGTTGCAGCACGTACTCCGCGGCCGCCAGCTCAAACGGACCGCTGAAGACCGCGAGCTGGGCGAAAGCGCGCTGGCCATCGGGCGGCAACAACGACCACGACGCTTCGAGTACCTCGCGCATCGTGCGATGCCGCCGCTATGCGCCCCGCCCGGGATTGTACAGCGCGCCCAGCCCTTGGGCGAAACGCTCGACGAGCTGGGTCATCGTGAGCACCGCGGTGCGGGCCGCGGCCAGCTCGATCGCCAGGGGGATGCCATCGAGGCGGTCGACGAGCAGCTCGACCTGCGCGTCCAGCTCGGGGGTGCGTTCCAGGCGCCGGACCCGCGCCGCCCGCTCATGGAACAGGGTCGCCGCGGGCGAGAGCCGGTCGGCCTCGGCGTGCGTCGACAAGGGCGCGAGCAGGTAACGGATCGAGCCTTCGATGCCCAGCCACTCCCGCGACGTCACGAGGAACACGGTCTCGCGCGCCAGTCCGGTCAACTCGGTCACGACGTCGCAGCCGCCGTCGCCGACGACGCTCTCGAAGGCGTCGAGCAGGACCACGAGGCGCCCGCGCGCCGAGAGCGCCCGCCCGAGCGCCGCGATGCGTCGAATGCGCGCGGTGTCGCCGGCCGGCAGGCCCAGGGCAAAGGTCAGCGCGTCGAGAAGGTCGCCAGCGTCTCGCGCCCCGGCCAGGGCGCAGGCGAGGGTACGGTCGCCCGCTTGCTCAAGCGTCTGCAGGACCGCCATCGCCAGCGATGTCTTGCCCAGCCCGCCGCAGCCGGTGACCGTCACCACCCCCGGCCTGACCAGGTGCTGGCGCAAGGCCTCGATGTCGGCCTCGCGCCCAATCAGCGACGTCGTGCCGGCGGCAGCAGGCATGGACCTCCTCCAGCGCTGCCTCCGATTATTGCCCGGATGCCATCCCGTGCCAACCCGGCTGGTTGCGCGGGGTCGACCCGCACCTCGGTCCGTGTCCGCGTCGCCACGCGCCGAGGTACGGTGGTCGGGGCCACGCCATGCGCAGTGGCGGTTCATGGGTCACGTCGTCGGAAGCGGCCGCGAGCCTATTGCTCGGCGGTCTGGTTCACATACACCACCGGCAGGTCGGCGCGCAGCAGCCAGCCCTCGCCGTCATGCTCGATCACGCCGCCAAGCCCCTCGCTCCGGAGCTGGTGCATCGCCACGTGCAGGCGGTTGCGCAGCGACGCCTCGGGCCCGCCGCGCTCGTCCGACCAGG
>JAGQJJ010000468.1 GCA_020430675.1 Myxococcales bacterium | reverse complement strand
CATGGGCCCTGGCGGCGATGCGGCGCGCGCTGTTCGCCTTGGGGGTCGGGCGCGCGGTGGGCGAGTCGATCTCGGCGGCGACGCTGGTGGCCGAGCAGGGCGTGGCGCCGCGGCTGGCGCGGCTGGCGCATCTCTGGCTGTCAGCCCTGGCGAGGGCGGGCGATCTGACGGCCGATGGGCTGTGTTTTACCGTGCGGCGTCCGTTTGCTGACGCGCCGCCCGCGCCGTTGGTGGGCGGCCCGATCGCGGAGACGCTGAGCCGCTTCGCCGAGGCCCATGTCGACGTGCTGACGGGTCGGCGCGACGCGCGCGGGGTGGCGTTCCCCGAGGGCGACCTGGTCGCGGCGCGGCGCTTCTACGCCGAGTCGCTGCTCTCGCGCGCCGGCTCGGGGGTCGGGGCCCGCATCGTCGAGGCGCTGGCGGCGGATCGCGCGGCGCCGCTGCGGGTGCTGGAAGTCGGCGCCGGCACGGGCGGCTTCACCAGCGCCTTCCTCGCGGGCGTGGCGGGCGCGCTGGTCGATTATCTGTTCACCGATACCAGTCCGCGCTTCCTCGACGCGGCCCGGGCGCGCTTCGCCGACCATCCCGGGGTGCGCTTCGGCGTGTTCGACATGGAGGCCGATCCCGCGTCGCAGGGCCTGCAGCCCGGCGCGTTCGACCTGGTCATCGGCGCGGCGGTCTTCCACTACTCGACCGACCCGGAGGCGCTGCTGACGCGCCTGCGCGGGCTGCTCGCGCCCGGTGGCGTGCTGTTGCTGGTCGACGCCTTCCCGGCGCGGCCGAGCATGCTGGCGTCGATGATGATGCTCGACGAGGGCGAGCGGCACGCCGTCGACACGCCCTTCCTGATCTCGGCCGAAGAATGGTGCGCGCTGGCGCACGCGGCGGGCTTTGCCGAGGTCGAGTCGGTCGAGTTCGCCGACCCGGCCGCGCAGCGCATCGGCGCTTTGGTCGTCGTGGCCCGCACGCGCACCGGCGCAACGGTGATCGATCGCGAGGCGGTGCGGGGTTTCCTCGGCGAGCGGCTGCCGACCTATATGGTGCCCGAGCAGCTCCTGGTGCTGAGCGCGCTGCCGCTGAGCGCCAATGGCAAGGTCGACCGCGCGCGGCTGCCGGCGCCGGAGCAGGTCAAGACCGAGCGGGCCCATGTCGCGCCGCGCACGCCGACCGAGCGGGCGCTGGTCGAGGTCTGGCGCGCGCATCTCGGGCGGCCGGTGGGCGTCGAAGATGACTTCTTCGAGGCCGGCGGTGACTCGCTGAGCGCGGTGCAGCTCGTGGGGCGCATTCGCGAGAAGCTGGGCGTCGCGCTGCCGCTGCGCACGCTGTTCGCCGCGCCGACGATCGCCCGGCTGGCGCCGCATTGCGAGGGGGCCGAGGCGGCGACGCCGGTCGAACAGGCGGCGATCGTGGCCGATCCCGAGAACCGGCACGCGCCGTTCCCGCTGACCGATATTCAGCACGCCTACTGGTTCGGGCGGCTGGGCGGCTTGGAGCTGGGCGGCGTCGGTTGCCAGATCTATGTCGAGTTCGAGGGCGCCGGCTGGTCGGTCGAGCGGCTGCAGGACGCGGTGCGGCGACTGATCGCGCGGCACGAGATGCTGCGCGCGGTGGTCGACGCCAACGGGCAGCAGCGCGTGCTGGCCGAGGTGCCGGATTATGTGGTCGAGGTCGATGATCTGCGCGGGCTGGCGACCGAAGCGGTCGAGGCCCGGCTGAGCGCGCGGCGCGAAGCGATGGCCTGGCAGACGCGCGATCCGGCGGTGTGGCCGCTGTTTGAGGTGCGCGCGAGCCGGCTGCCGGGCGACGTCGTGCGGCTGCATTGCCTGTTCGACGCCCTGATCGCTGATGGCAACAGCCTCTTCTTGATCTTCCAGCAATTCGACACGCTCTTCGGCGACCCGGACGCGCCGGCGGCCCCGTTGGGCGTGACGTTCCGCGATTATGTGCTGGCGCTGCCAGCCGCGCGGGCGAGCGAGGCGTGGCGGCTGGCGGAGGCGTACTGGATGGCGCGGCTCGACGCGCTGCCGCCTGCGCCCCAACTGCCGCTGGCGATGGATCCGAACCGGCTGACCGCGCCGCGCTTTCACCGGCGCGAGGCCCAACTGCCGGCAGCGCAATGGCAGCGGCTGCGGGCGCGGGCGAGCGCGGCGCAGCTCACGCCGTCGGGGGTGCTGCTGACGGCTTTCGCCACGACGCTGGCGCGTTGGAGCCGCAGCCCGCACTTCTGCCTGAATCTGACGCTCTTCAACCGGCCGCTGCTGCACCCCGATCTGGCGCGGGTGGTGGGCGACTTCACCACGCTGACGCTGCTGGAGGTCGACGGGCGACCCGGCGAGGCGTTTGCGACCGTCGCGCGGCGGCTGCAGGACCGCTTGTGGGCCGACCTGGATCACCGCGCGTTCGGCGGGGTCGAAGTGCTGCGGCGCATGGCGCAGCGGCGCGGCGCGGGCCTGGGCGCGCGCATGCCGGTGGTGTTCACCAGCATGCTGGGCGTGCTCGAACACGGGATGACGCTGCCGCAGCTCGGGCCACCGATCTTCGGGGTGAGCCAGACGCCGCAGGTGTGGCTCGACCAGCAGGTCTGGGTGCTGAGCGACGGGCTGACGCTGAGCTGGGACGCGCTCGACCCGCTGTTTCCGCCCGGGCTTCTCGACGCGATGTTTGCGGCCTATGTCGACGTGGTGAGGCGGCTGGCCGATGACGAGGCGGCCTGGTCGCGCCCGCTCCTGCCAAAGTTGCCGGCGGCGCAGCTCGCGATGCGCGAGGCGATCAACGCGACCGGCACGCCGGTGGTTTCGCCAGCGCTGCATGGGGCGGCGTTTGCCCAGGCGGCGGCGCGGCCGGGGGCGCTGGCGGTGGCGACGGCTGATCGATCGCTCGATCACACGACGCTGCTCGGCGCGGCGCACGCGGTCGGCGTGCGGTTGCGGGCGGCTGGCGCCCGGGCCGGCGAGCTGGTCGCGGTGGTGGCGCATAAGGGCGTCGAGCAGATCATCGCGCTGCTGGCCGTGCTCGATGCCGGCGCGCCGTACGTGCCGATCGACGCCGCGCTGCCGGCGAGCCGCGTGGCGCATCTGCTGGCCCATGCCGGGGTGCGGATCGCGGTGACGACGCCGGAGGTCGACGCGGCGCTCGACTGGCCGCCCGCGGTGCGCCGCGTGGTGGTCGAAGCGGCCGACCGCGCGGCGCTGGCGCCCCCTTCGAGCGCGAGCCAGCCGGCGCCCGATGAATTGGCGTATGTCATCTACACTTCCGGCAGCACCGGCCAGCCGAAGGGCGTGATGATCGACCACGGCGGCGCGGTGAACACGCTGGTCGCGGTCAACGCGGCGTTTGAGGTGGGCCCGCGGGACCGGGTGCTCGCGCTGTCTTCGGCCAGCTTCGATCTGTCGGTCTATGACGTCTTCGGGGTGCTGGGCGCGGGCGGCGCCGTGGTGCTGCCCGACGCCGATCGCAACCGCGACCCGGCGCATTGGGCGGCGCTGATGCGGCAGCATGGCGTCACGATCTGGAACACGGTGCCGGCGCTGATGGAGATGCTGGTCACCTGGGCCGAGCGCGCCGATCGCGAGGCGCTGCGCGGCCTGCGGGTCATCTTGCTCAGCGGCGACTGGATCCCGGTGTCGCTGCCCGATCGCATCCGTGCGCTGGCGCCTGAGGCGCGCATCGTGAGCCTGGGCGGCGCGACCGAAGGCTCGGTCTGGTCGATCTGGCACCCCATCGAGCGCGTCGATCCAGCGTGGGACAGCATTCCGTACGGCCGCCCGATGCCAGGCCAACGCTTCTACGTGCTCGACGAGGCGCTGCAGCCGCGGCCCGATGACGTGCCCGGCGAGCTGTTCATCGGCGGACGCGGCGTCGCGCTCGGCTACTGGGGCGATGCCGACCAAACGGCGGCGCGCTTCGTGACGCACCCGGTCACCGGCGAGCGGTTGTACCGCACCGGCGACCTGGGGCGCTGGCGCGGCGACGTGATCGAGTTCCTGGGGCGCGTCGATTTTCAGGTCAAGATCGGCGGCCACCGGGTCGAGCTGGGCGAGGTCGAGTCGGCGCTGCTGCGCCAGCCTTCGGTTGGCGGCGCGGTGGCGGTGGCGGCGGGCGATCCGCGCGGCGAGCGCACCCTGGTCGCCTATGTGGTGCCCGACGCGCGGCCGGCGACTTTGCCCGAAGGCGGGCTGCCCGAGGCCGGCGAGGGGCTCATCCTCGATCCGCTGGCGCGCGTTGACTTCAAGCTGGCCCATCACGGCCTGCGCCGCGAGCTGGACGCTGAGCCGGGGCAGGCGCTGCCGGCGCCGCCGTCGACCGCCGAGCTGGCCGAGCGCTGGCGGGCCCGGCGCAGCGAGCGCCGCTTT
>JAGQJJ010000046.1 GCA_020430675.1 Myxococcales bacterium | reverse complement strand
CCCCGGCGGCGGCCGCTTCGCCGACGCCGCGGCCCTGGCCGCGCGCATCGCCGAGACGTGGGATGAGGTCGCCGACGCCGGGCACGGTCAGCCGTATGTGGTCTTCACCGGCGGCGAGCCGGCATTGCAGCTCGATGAGGCCGTGCTCGATGCCGTGCATGCGCGGGGCTTTGCGGCGGCCATCGAGACCAACGGCACCAAACCCCTGCCCGCCGGCCTCGACTGGATCTGCGTCAGCCCCAAACCGCGCTCGACGCTGGTGGTGACCGCCGGCGACGAGCTGAAGCTGGTGTTCCCGCAGGTCGAATGCCCGCCCGAGACCTACGCCGCGCTGGCCTTCACCCATCACTTCCTGCAACCGATGGACGGCCCCGACCGCGCGGCCAATACCGCCGCCGCTGCGCAATACTGCCTCAAGCACCCGCGCTGGCGGCTGAGCTTGCAGACACACAAGCTGATCGGGCTGCCGTGAAGGCGCATGCCACCGACGCGGCGTCCGTCAGGGCTGCTGGCCGATCCGTGCGAGCAACGCTGCTCTCAGCGCGCTGATCTCGACGGGCACCTGGCCGACTACGCGCTGCTGCTCGCCGACCATCTTCGCCAGATCGGCATGGGCTGAGGGCATCCGGTTCTGGTTCCAGACGAACCCGCTCACCTCTTCGTAGATCTCCTTGCCGGCGAAGTGCTGCCGCCAGCTGCCCTGGGTGAGATGCGCGCTGTAGGTTTTCTCCGCATCGCCGAGCCGCTGGCGGATGTCAGCGTGGGCGACCAACGCCGGGGTGCCCGGCGCGGTGGTCGTGACCCAGGGGTTGCCGAGCAGGTATGCCTCCCCATCGGCCAGCGTCGAGACCGCCGAGCGCTTCGGATGGCTCGGGAAGTCGCGCGTGGCGTTGACTTGCAGCGATGAGATCACCGCCCGGGTGGCCATCCATGGCACCAGACCCCCGGCGATCGCATGCATCCTCGCTTCGATGTCGGCCGCGCTTCGTCGCGCCGTATTGACCGGCACGCCAGCGAGCGCGTCGGCGTCGAGCAGATGGTTCTCGATCTCAAGCGCGTCGAGCACATAGACGCGGTCGGACTGGCGGAAAGCCGCCCATCGGTGAAGATTCGTCGGGCCGAAGTCGCGGTCCCGCAGACCGAAGACATGCGCGCTGCCGGTGCGCCAGGCGTCTTCGCAGACGGCGTGGATGTTGGCCGCACCGCCGCCGATGTGAAAGCCGATCCGCCCGTCGCCCCAGGCGCCGTCGAGGTAGGCCTGCGTCGTTGTGTCTTCCACCCAGAGGTACAGCGGGTGGCCGCGATACAGCGCGGGGATCGACGAACCGTTCAACCGGCGTGCTCCGCCTCATCGCCGCGGGGGGCGTGCGCCGCCTGCCATGCCGCGGAGCGCGGATCGCTGGCATCGGCGAGCAGAAACCGCTCGAAGCTGTACGCCTGATCCCAGACCCCATCGGCATGGGTCGCGGCGATGATCTGCGCCTCGGGCGCCAGGGCGTGCAGCGCGGGCAGAATGCGCGTCTGCCACTCGGGGTGCAGGTGCAGTTCGGGTTCGTCGATGAGCAGCAGTCCGGCAAAGTCGCGGGTGATCAGGGTGCCGGCCAGCGCGACCAACTCCAGCTCACCGGCGCTGATCTGGTCGATCGCGCAGCGCCGCGTCTCGCCGTCGAAGACAAAGAGGTCGAAGGTCAACTGTCGCGCAGCGGCGTCCACGACATCGGCGTCGATGCGCCCGCCGTCGCCGAAGTGGAACTCGGCCCAGGCGGTGTTGAGCCGAGCCAGCCAGCGCTCGTCGAGGGCGGCGGGGTCGCCCTTGCGGGCGAAGGCGCGTCGGGCGCGCTCGTTGACGATGCGTTGTTTGAGCACCCGCAGACGGCTCGATTCGGTCTCATTCTGCGCGCGCCCGCCGGTGCTCGGCTGCACCGGCCCGGCCAACGCGGGGGCGCGCCATGACGAGAAGTACTCGACGTCCAGGTCGGCGAGCGCCGCGGGCGGGCCCAGGCCAAAGGTGTGAAGCTTCGAACCGTCGGTCACTTCGCCGACAAAGGCGCCCTCACGCCGGAAGGTGCGCGTCTGGCCGGCTTCATCGTTGAACGTCAGCGTGATGTGCGCGCCCGGCTCAAGCTGCGTTCGCCAGTGCTTCTTGCGCTGCTTTGCGGGCAGGTCGCGGGTGATGAGCGCGTCGGCGCCCAGCCCGAGCGCGATGGCTTCGAGCACCGAGGTCTTGCCGCTGCCATTCGAGCCGCCGAGGACCACCGTGCGCAGCGGGGCGCCGCGAGGGTCGGTCAGGTCGAGCGTCAACGGCGCGCGCAGGCGCCGGAACCGCTCGATCTCGATCCGGGTCAGCTTCAGGGACATCGGCACCTCACGGGGTCACACTGCCAGCGTCGACTTCGGTTTTCCAGCCCGATGGCCGGGCGCCGACCGCCGCGGTTGAGGCCGGCGCGGGCTTGCGGCATCATCGCGCGGTCGAACCGGAGCCGTCATGACCGCACCCGCCCTCATCATCTGCGCGCAGGATCTGGAAGACGCGGGGCGGCAGCTCGCGCGGGTGTCGGCGGGCGCGATGGTCGTGCACCTGGTGCTGACCGATTGGAGCCCCGACCGGCGCGCGATGGCGATCGTGCGGGTGGGGCATCAGGTGGCCGAGGTGCATACCCCGGGTTCGCTGGCCGAGCTGTCGCGGCTGCCGGTGGTCGAGCGGCCGGCGCGCCTCGCTGCCTGGATCAGCGATGCGCTGGTGCATCGCACGCTGCGGCGCGATGACACCCGGCGCGCGGTGGCGCTGCTGTGGCGCGCGGACTGGCCGGCGTTTGTCGCGGCGGGCAGCGCGGTGGTCACGGCCGATGATGAGGTCAGCTGGTGGTCGCCCGAAGAGGGGCCCTGGACGCCGCTGCTGCCCCGCGGACGGCTGCTCGCGCGCTCGTTGGCGCCGCGGCCGGCGGGCGATGCGCTGTCGCGACTGATCGGCAGCAGTCCCGCGATGCAGGCGCTGCGCGAGCGCATCCGGCGGCGGGCGAGCCTGCCGTTCCCGGTGCTGGTGGTCGGCGAGTCGGGCACCGGCAAGGCGCTGGTGGCCGAAGCGCTGCACGCGCTGAGCGGGCGGCGCGGGCGGCTGGTGACCGTCAGCGGCGAGCTGCTGGCGCCGAGCACCGCCGAGGCCGAGCTTTTCGGGCATACCAAGGACGCCTTCGCCGAGGCCCGCCACGCGCGGCAGGGCGCGATTCGCGAGGCCGAGCAGGGCACGCTGTTCATCAATGAGATCGCCGCGACGCCGCTGCGGCTGCGGGCGCGGCTGCTGGGCGCGCTGGGGCGGGTCGAAGAGGGCACGCTGGCGGTGCAGCCCGTGGGCAGCGAGCGTCCGCCAGTCGATGTGCCGGTGCGGCTGATCGCCGCGACGCGGGCCGATCCGCTGGCCGAAGCGACGCTCTCGCCCGACCTGTACTACCGCCTCGCCGGCCTGCGCTTCGACCTGCCGCCGCTGCGGGCGCGGGGCGATGACCTGTTCGAGCTGGCGGCGGCGTATCTGGGCGAGCTGGGGGCGCGGGTGGGCGATGGGCCCACGGTGCTGACCGAGGCCGCGCGGGCCCGGCTGCGGCGCCATCGCTGGCCGGGCAACGTGCGCGAGCTGCACCTTGTGCTGCGCGACGCCTGGCTGACCGCGCGCGACGAAGGCCGGCCGTCGATCGACGCGCGTGACCTGACGCTTGAGACCACCGCGCCGGGCGAAGCCGCGCCCGAGATCCGGCGCGCGCCGCTCTCGATCGAGGTGGCGCGTTTTGTGGTCGCGGCCTGTGATCTGGCGCTGCAGACCTGCGGCGGCGATCGCAGCCGCGCGGCGCTGGCGATGGGGCTGAAGTCGGCGCGTGAGTTCGACCGCTACCGCGCGCTGCACGCCCGGCGGCTTGATGACTGACAGCGGTGCGACCCCCCCGGCATCGGCAGGCGGGCGCGCTCATGCGCCCAGCGGCCGTGGCCGGTTCGGCGCGTCGCCGAGTTGCCCAACGGGCGCGATGCCGCGATAGTCGCCCCGTGCCGAACGCGACCCGCCCTTGCTGAATCACCTCAGAAACCTCGTCACCCTCGTCGATGAGGGCGACCGATCACGCCGCCGTTGGTGGTGGGCCGAGCTCGTCGGCGCGGTGCTCGGCGACTTCGGGCTCATCTACTGCCAGATTCTGGCCCTGCAAAAGCAGCGCGCCGGCCAGAGCTACGCCCGCGAAACGCTGATGTATGCGGGCGCGATCGTCCTGTGGTACGTGGCCGACCTTCGTCTGTGGGGCCGCACCGGCAAGGGCCTCGCCCATGGCGTGCACCGGCTCACCGATCGCCTCATCGAACGCCTGCGCCGACTGCCCCTCGACCGCTTCGAGACCCTCGGGCGAGGGGATCTGATGACCCGGCTGACCGGCGACACGCAGCGCGTCGTCAACGCCACGCCGGCCGTCATCGGTGGCCCGCTCGGGCTCCTGCGGCTGGTCTTCGGCGCGGTGTTCGCCTTGTCGGTGCAACCCAAGATCGCCGGCGTCGCCGCGGGCGCCATGATCCTGGTGGGCATGGCCATCGCGGCGCAGATGCAAGTGATGAACAGCGGCTTCGGGCGGATGGCGGGCGACGAAGCGCGGCTCTATGATCTGCTGCGCGGCCATGTGGTCGGCGCGATCCCGATCAAGCTGCACCGTGCGCGCGCCGAGGCCATCCGCCGGGCCTTCGCCGCCATCTCGGATGGCCTTCGTGACCTGCGCGTGGGCATCTTCGCGGTCTTTTTCGAGCGCGAGCACGCGGCGAACGCCGTGCTGTACGGCATTCTCGGGGTCAACGTCTTCCTGCTTCCGCTCTTTGTCGAGACCGGCAACGAGGCCATCCGCGAGATCAATCTGGTGCTGGTGTGGGTGGTCTTCTCGGTCTTCGGCATCGTCTTCACGCTGCCCGAACTCAGCCGGGCCGGCGACGCGCTCGACCGGCTGCAAGACCTGGACGCCCGCCTCAACGACGACGCGCTCGAGCCGGAGGTGCACGGCGCGCCGGTCGCCCGGGACCGCTTCGCCGGCTTCCGCCGCATCGAGACCCGCGGCCTGAGCTTCCACTACCCGTCGACCCCCGACCGATCCGGGTTTGCCGTTGGTCCCATCGACCTGCGCTTCGAGCGCGGCCGCATCATCTTCATCACCGGCTTCAACGGCAGCGGCAAGTCGACCTTCCTCAAGATGCTCACCGGCCTCTATCCCACCGAGGCCGGTGAGCTGCGGGTCGACGATCAGGTCATCGCCCGCGACGACCTCGCCGATTACCGCGCGCTGTTTGCGACCATCTTCACCGACCATCACCTGTTCGCGCGGGCCTACGGCGTCTCGCCCGAGGCCGAGGTCCAAGCGCCGGCGCTGCTGGCCGAGATGGAGATCGAGGACAAGACCGCCATCGTCGGCGGCCGCATCACCGACCGCGACCTGTCGGCCGGGCAGAAGAAGCGGCTGGCGATGGTGCTCGCGCGGCTGCAGGACCGCCCCATCCTGGTCTTTGATGAGTGGGCCGCCGACCAGGATCCCGAGTACCGCGCCCTCTACTACCTGAAGGTGCTGCCCGCGCTGCGCGACGCCGGCAAGCTGGTCATCGCGGTGACCCATGACGACCAGTACTTCCACTGCGCCGACGAGACCTTCCACTTCGACGACGGGCAGGTGACCGAAGGCGCCCGCGTCCCGGGGCAGCGGTCGTGATCACCCTCGACCTCATCCGCCAGCACGCCGGCGCCCGCTTCAGCCGCATCGTGGGCACCGCCGTCGTCGGCGGCGTGCTCGGCGCGGGCACGGTGGCGATGGCCAACTTCGCCTCAAGCGGCGCGCAGGTCGGCGGTTCGTGGGTGCTCGGGCTCGGTTTCCTGGCCGCGCTGGGCATCATGTTCGCCTGCAACCGATGGTCGGCCCGAGCGATCGTCGAGGTGTTTGAAGACGTGCAGCGCCATCTGCGCGCCGAGCTGTCCGCCCGCCTCCGCGGCGCGCCGCTGCGCACCATCGAGGCGCTGGGCGACGAGCGCGGGCGCGCCATCAACGACCTGACGTTTGTCGCGACGGTCATCACCCAGCTCGTCACGCTCATCCAGCAGGCGGCGTTCCTGGCCAGCGTGACGCTCATCATCGCCACCATCTCGGGCAAGGCGCTGATGATCTGGGCGCTGACCATCGCCGCCATCGCCCGCGTCCTGGTGCCCGGTCTGCGCAAGCTCGGGGTGTTGCAGGCCGAGCAGTCCGGCCGCGGCGGCGCCTTTCATGCCGGGGTCGATGAGCTGCTCAATGGCTTTCAGCAGCTCAAGCTCGATCCGGCGGCGGGCGACGCGCTGGTCGAAGACATCCGCGGCGCAAGCGCGGCGCTGTACGGCGGGCAGGTCAAGGTCGCCATCGAGACCGACCGGACCTATCTGCTCGGCTACGTGCTGTTCTTTGCGATCGGCTTCGGCCTGGCCGACTTTGCCCCGGCCAGCACCATCGGCCTCGGCCCCGCGCTGGGCTACGAGATGACCATCCTGCTCGCGCTTGCGCTCGGGCCGCTCTTCGGGGTGCTGCAATCGTTGCCGGTGGTGGCAAAGGCCGAGGCCTCGTTGACCGCCGTCGTCGCGGTGCTCGATCGGCTGCGCGTGGTGCAAGACGCGGACGCCGGGCCCGACGGGGGCACGTTTGCGACCATCCGCCTTGAGGGCGTGCGCTTCACCTATGAAGGCGATGGCTTCACGGTCGGCCCGCTCGATCTGACCCTGCGGCGCGGCCAGCTCATCTTTGTCACCGGGGGCAACGGCAGCGGCAAGACCACGCTGATGAAGATGGTGCTGGGCCTCTACCCGGTCGCCGGCCGCCTTCACTGGGACGCGACCACCGTGCACGGCGAGCGCCTGGCCGATTATCGGGGCCTGTTCACCGCCATCTTCGGCGGCCAGTTCCTCTTCGACCGGCTCTACGGCCTCGATGCCCCGCCCGAGCGGGTCGAAGCGCTGCTGGATCGCTTCGGCATCGCCGACGTCGTGCCCTATGACGGCAAGCGCTTCGGGCATCTCGACCTCAGCAGCGGCCAGCGCATGCGGCTGGCGATGGTCGTCGCGCTGCTCGAAGATCGCCCGATCTGCGTCTTCGATGAGTGGACGGCCAATCAGGATCCCGAGACGACCTGGATGTATTACGACACGCTGCTGCCCGAGCTGATCGCCCAGGGCAAGACGGTGATCGCGGTGAGCCATGACGATCGGTTCTTCGCCCGGGCCGATCACCTCATCCGGCTCGACAAGGGGCAGGTGGTGGTCGATCGGCGGCAGGGCGCCGAGCGCTGATCCGAAGACGCGCGCGGGCTCAGGCGTGCCGACCGAAGATTCGCCGGGCGATGATCCGCGCCACGTCTCTTGGTGCCTGCAAGTGCAGATGGTGTTGCCCTTCGAGCGTATGTTCGCGCAGATGCGCGCCCAGGGCGCGCATGGCGGCGAAGTCTTCGGGTTCGACCATCAAGCCCCCCGTCGCTCGAATCCAATCCATCGGCACCGTCCCATCGGCGAGCCAGCCCAGGAGGGTCTCGCGGCGAGGGGTGCCCGCGTAGGCCTCGGCCAGCAGGCGGCCGTCCCATCGCCAGAAAAGACCGTCAGGCGTCGTTTCGGTCAGCCGCGCGACCCGCGCTCTGAGCCGTGCCTCGGGCACGCCGGGCAGCGCCTCGCGGATGCGTCGAAGGGCCTCGGCGAGACTCGGCAGCGCCGGCAGGTTGCCCGGCATCGACAGCCGGGCACGGATCACGTCCAGGTCATCGGCGGGCGCCATGCGCAGATCGGGCTCGATGAGCACCAGGTGGCGCACGCGTTCGGGGGCCAGCATGCGCACGCTCAGGGCCAACCCCGCCCCGAGCGAGTGCCCGACCAGCGTGACCCGTCCGGGCAGCGCCGCCAAGGCGGCGAGCCCGTCGGCGACAAAGCCGGGCCAGTCATAGCTGGTCGCGTGCCCCGAGCACCCGTGGCCCCGCAGGTCGACGGCCATGACATGGGCGCCCAGCGCGCGGAGCCGTTCCGCGACCGGCGCCCACGAACCGGCATGATCCAGACGACCGTGCAGGCAGAGCACGGGTGACCCCCCGAGCGGCCCCCATTCCAACGTCGCCAGGGTGACCCCTTCAGACAAGACCACCCGCGGCGTCGCCGGTCCTTCATCGGCGGGCGCAAGGCCTTCGCAGTGCGCGATGATGGCTTCGAGCCAACCCATGAAGCCATCGGCGAGCCGCTCGACGGCGCCGTCCGCGAAGCGTTCGCGCGCCCAGTCCACCCGCATCTGCAGCCGGCCGTCGAGCACCAGCCCGTTGAAGGCCACCGGCGCCGTCCGGTGGTTGCGCCGGCCCATGCGCTCGCCGACCGGCCCGGCGTCCACCCCCAGGCCCGCGCCCGCGGCCACCCGGCCGAGATAGTTGAACACCACGCCGAACGTGGGCGGGATCGTGAGCGAGTCGAGCGGAGCGAGCCAGCGCAACATGCCATGGGTGATGCCTCGATGGGGCACGGCGCGAAGCTGTGCCTTGACCGACCGGATGGCATCTGCGATGCCATCGGTGCCATCGACCGCACCGGGCACCAGCCGCACCGGGAACATCGTGGTGAACCACCCCACCGTGCGGCTGACGTCCAGATCGCCCAGCAAGCCCTGCTCGCGGCCGTGCCCCTCCAAGCAGACGCCCACCGCCGGGCCCCCGGTCCAGTCTTGCAGCGCCAGCGCCAGCGCGGTCAGCAGCAGATCGTTGATCTCGGTCTGGTAGGCCCGTCCCGCCCGGCGCAACAGGGCCGCGGTCCGCTCGGTCGAGAGCTCGACGGTCGCGCAGGCTTGCGATGACGGCCTCGGCGCCGGCAACAGCGGCAGCGCGGCGACCGGCGTCTCGATCATCGCTCGCCACGCCTGCACCTCGGCGGTGCGGTCGGCGTCGGCCCAGGCCTGTTGCGCCTCGACAAAGCGTCGCCAGCTCACGGTCTTGGGGCCGAGATCCACCGCGTCACCGCGGGCGATGGCGGCGCAGGCCCGCTCAAGGTCATCGAGCAGCACCCGCCAGCTCACCCCGTCGATCACGAGGTGATGAATGGCGAGCACCAGCCGGGCCCCCTCGTCGCCCCGGTCGACCCGCAACGCCCGCAGCAGCGGGGCGTCGGTCAGGCGCATCGAGCCTTGCAGCCGGGTCGCGGCGGTCGCTTGGGCGGCGTCGCGCGCGCTCGGCGCAAGCATCGAGAGATCCAACGTCTCGACCGCGATCGAAGCAGGCACCGGCGCATGCCACGCGCGCTGCCCGTCGAAGGCCAGCCGCAGCGCGTCGTGGTGGCCGACCAGCAGACGCAGCGCCTCGCTCAGCGTCGCGCGGTCCCAGGCGGCAGGCACCACGAGGCACACCGCCTGGTTCCAGTGGTGGGCCTCGGCGAAGCCTTGGGCAAAGAACCAGCGCTGGATCGGGCTCAGCGGCGCCTCGCCTTCGACCAACCCCGGCTCGCTGATCACGCGCCGCTCGGCCGCGTCGGCGACCCCAGCCAGACCGGCCACCGTCGGCCGCTCGAAGAACTGGCGCGGGGTGATCACCACCCCCCGCCGCGCCGCCCGGAAGACCACCTGAATCGACAGGATCGAGTCCCCGCCCAGTTCGAAGAAGTTGTCCTCGACGCCGACCTGGTCGACGCCGAGCACCTCGGCCCAGACCTGCGCCAGCGTCTCCTCCGTCGCGGTCCGTGGGGCGACGAAGCGCGCCGTCAGCGTCTCGCGATCCAACTCGGGCGCTGGCAACGCGGCGCGGTCGACCTTGCCATTCGGCGTCAGCGGGAGGGCGTCGAGCCATACGAAGACCGATGGGATCATGTAATCGGGCAATGACTCGGCGAGGTGCGCGCGCAGCGCGGCGACCGGGATGGCGTCGCCCACGAGCCAGGCCACGAGGCGCGGGTCGCGCCCCGGCTCGGCATGGGCCATCACCACGCACCGTTGCACCGCTTCATGCGCGCTGAGCGCGGCTTCGATCTCGCCTGGCTCGATGCGAAAGCCGCGGATCTTGAGCTGGAGGTCGACTCGCCCCAGGTACTCAAGCTCGCCATTCGCCTGCCAGCGCGCCCGGTCGCCGGTGCGGTACATGCGGCTGCCCGGCGGCCCGAACGGGTCGGGCACGAAGCGCTCGGCGGTGAGCCCCGGGCGGTTCAGGTAGCCGCGGGCGAGCCCGACGCCCGCGACGTGGACCTCGCCCGGCACCCCGATCGGCACGGTTCGCAGCCGCGCGTCGCAGAGGCGGATGGTCGTATTGGGCAGAGGCCGCCCCACCGTCATCTCACCGGGGCGGCCCGGTCGGCAGATGAGCGCGGTCGCGTCGGCAGAGACCTCCGAGGCGCCATACAGGTTCAGCAGCAGGCAGTCCGGCAGGGCGCGCATGACGGCGGACGCCAGCCCCGCGTCGAGGGCTTCGCCGCTGCTGTGGATGCAGCGCAGGCTGGCAAACGACGCCGGCTCGGCCTGCATCATGGGCAGGAGCGGCGCGAGCAGCGATGGCACCACGACCAGATGGGTCACGCCCTGCGCTGCGATCAGGCGCGCGATGGCGCGCGGCGACGCATCGAACCCCGTGGGCAGGACCACCAACCGAGCGCCATGCACCAACGGACCCCAGGTCTCGGCGATGGCATCGCCGAAGTTCGGCGAGCTGCGCCCGAGCACGACGGCGTCGGCGCCCAGCGGGCACGGATGCGTTGGCCAGCTCAGCCGATTCACCATGCCGCCGTGCAGCCCGATCACCCCTTTCGGCCGCCCGGTCGATCCCGAGGTGTAGATCACGTACATCGCGCTCGCGGGCGCAGCCGTCGCCCGCTCTGGCCCGCGCCGCACATCGATGGCATCGGCCTGACTGGCGGCCACGTCGAGCCAGGGGCCCCGATACCACGCGGGGCGGTCCGGCCCGCGGCCGATGACAACCGCGGGCCGCGCGTCATCCGCCACGAACTCAAGTCGAGCGACCGGGTAGTTCGCGTCGAGCGCGAGACACGCACCGCCGACGAGCGCGGTGGCCACGGTGGCCACGATCAGCTCCATCGAGCGCTGCAGATGGAGGCCCACCCGAACCTCGGGCCGGATGCCCAGGTCGCGCAGACGCCCGGCGAGGGCGTTGGCCCGGTCGAACAGTTCGCGATAGGTGATCTGCTCGCCCTCAAAGACCACCGCGATGGCATCCGGCGTGCGCTCGACCTGCTCGGCGAACAACACGTGCACGCAAACATCGTCGCGGAAGGGCCGGGCGGTGTCGTTCCACGCGGCGAGCAGCGCGCGCTCGGTCGGGGTGATGAGCTCGACCGCCGAGAGGCGCTGCGCAGGCGCCTCGACCATGGCGGTCAGTGCCATGCGCAGGTGCTCGGCCAGTCGCTCGATGGTCGTCCGCTCGAAGAGAGCGGCGCAATACTCAAGGCCGCCGGTCATGCCTTCTGCGGTCTGAGTCAGGCTCAGGGTCAAATCAAACTTCGCGACCGTGCTCTCGCTCTCGAATGGCTTGATGGTCACCGCGCCGAAGTCAGGTGGGTCGAGCGGCGCGTTCTGGAGCACCAGCATCACCTGGAACAGCGGCGTGCGGCTCGTATCGCGCGGCGCACCCAGCGCGTCGACGACTCTCTCGAACGGCGCGTCCTGGTGGGCGTATGCGTCGAGCGTCGTCTTGCGCACCCGCGCCAGCAGCTCGGCGACCGTCAGCTCGCCGCTGAGGTCGACCCGCGGCGCGAGGGTGTTGACAAAGAAGCCGACCAGACCCTCCAGCTCAGCTCGGTTGCGGTTGGCGATGGGCGAGCCGATGACGATGTCATCCTGCCCGCTGTGGCGCGACAGCACCACCGACAGGCCGGCGAGCAATGCCATGAAGGGCGTGATGCCATGCGCCCGGCACAGGACATCGATGCCATCGGTCAGGGCGGCGTCGAACGCGACCGGCACGCACGCCCCCCGATTGGAGCGCATCGCCGGCCGCGGGTGGTCGGTCGGCAGGTCGAGCACCGGCGCGTCGGCGAGCGCCTGCTTCCAGTATACAAGGCGGGTCAGAAGCGCCTCGCCGGTGAGCCAGCGCCGCTGCCAGACCGCGAAGTCGGCGTAGTCGAGCGTCAGCGGTGGCAACGCCGGCGCCGCGCCGGCTGCCAACGCGGTGTAGGCGTGGGACAGCTCGCGCAGCGCCACACCGATCGACCAGCCATCGAAGGCGACATGGTGCACGTTGAGCAGCAGGGTGTGGGTGTCGTCGTCGAGCCGCCAGAGGTGGGCGCGCGTCACCGGGCCGTTGGCCAGATCAAACGGCCGCCGCGCTTCGGCTTGCACCCGCGCGTGCAGGTCGTCGAGATCATCGACCGGCTCGGGGGTCAGCGTGATGGCTTCGGCCGCTGCGATGCGCTGCCATGGGCCGGTGTCATCGGATGGCAGCGTCGTGCGCAGCGCCTCGTGGCGCGCCACCAACCATGTCAACGCCGCGGCGAGCGACTCGATTTGCAGCGGCCCGCGCAGCCACACCGCGAGCGGGATGTTG
>JAGQJJ010000467.1 GCA_020430675.1 Myxococcales bacterium | reverse complement strand
TGCTGGCGATGCTCGGCCGGTCGATGCTCGGCCGCGGCGAGCTGGCCGACCGCACTGTCGTCGCGACGGTGATGAGCAACCTGGGCCTCGACCGCGCGGTGCGCGAGGCGGGGGGCAAGGTCGTCCGGGTGGCCGTCGGCGACCGCTACGTGGTCGAGCGCATGCGGCAGGACGGCCTTTCGCTCGGCGGCGAGCAGTCGGGCCATGTCATCCTGCGCGACCTGACCACCACCGGCGATGGCCTCGTGACCGCGCTGGCGGTGCTGGGCATCATGGCCGAGACCGGCGCGCCGCTCGGCGAGCTGGCCGCCTGCATGCCACGTTTTCCGCAGGTGCTGCTCAACATCGACGTGCCGCGCAAGCCGCCGCTGGACGAGCTGCCGGCGGTCGGCGCCGCGATCGAGGCTGTCGAAGCCGAGCTGGGCGAAGATGGCCGCGTGCTGGTCCGGTATTCGGGCACGCAGATGTGCGCCCGGGTGATGGTCGAGGGCCCCGAGCAGGGCCTCATCGAAGAGGCGGCAGCCCGCATCGCGGGCGCGCTGGCCGCGAGCCTGGGGTAGCGCCATGGATTCCCGCCTGCATCTGGCCCTCGAAGACGTGGCCGCCTTCCGCGCGCTGGGCAGCGGTTCAGCGCCATCGACGGTCGCGGCGCGCGCTTCGACCAGGCCGAGCTGGCCGGCGTCGATTGCCTGAGCTACGACCTGCGCGCCGTGCCGCGCGCCGAAGCGCACCGCGACGTGCGGCTGCTGCGCGAAACGATCTCGGGTCGCCTCGACCTGGCGCTGGCGCCTTCACCTGACCTGCTCGACGTCGCCTTCGACCTGCGCCCTGACCGCCTGACGCTGGTGCCCGAGCGCCGCGAAGGCGGAGCGGCGATCGGTGGGCTCGACGCGCAGATGCTGCGCGACGCCTTGCGCAAGCAGGTGGTGCATCTGCACGACGCCGACCTCGAAGTCGCCGTGCGCATCGAGCCCGAGCTGGAGCAGGTCAAGGCGCTGCACCGCAGCGAAGTCGATGTGGCGGTGCTCAACGCCGGCACCTATCTGCAGGCGCGGGGCGGAGCGGCCCGGCGCCTCGAGCGCTCACGCCTGGCCGACGCGGCGGCGCTGGCGGCGCGGCTCAAGCTGCGCGTCGCCGTGGCGGGCGATCTCGACCTGGCCGCCGTCGAAGCCCTGGCCCGCGAGCCCCACGTCACCGAGTTCCACCTGGGCCACGCCGGCATCGCCCGGGCGCTGCTGCGCGGCATGGACCGCGCGGTCGCCGACTTCGCCGCGGCGATCGAGCGCGGGCGAAGGGGGGCGTTTGCATGATGCACCACGTCGAGCCTCCGGGGCGCCCGTGCGGCGACCGCGTGCTGACCGCCGCGCAGATGCGCGCCGCCGACAAGGTGGCCATCGAGCAGCTCGGCGTGCCGGGCATCGCGCTGATGGAGAACGCCAGCCGCCATGTCGCCGCGGCCGCGGCGGCCCGCACGACGCGCGAGCGGACCATCGGCATCGTCTGCGGTGGCGGCAATAACGGCGGCGACGGCCTCGGCGCCGCGCGCCATCTGCACGCCTGGGGCTACCCGGTCGAGGTGTTGTTGGCGCGCGCGCCCGATAGCTACGCCGGCGACGCGGCCGTCAACCTGGAGACCTGCCGCCGCGCCGGGGTGCCCATGCGCCGCCTCGACGCGCCCGACACCGTCGAGCTGCCCGTCCCGCGCCATTACGGCCTGCTGCTCGACGCCCTGCTCGGCACCGGCCTGACCGGCGAGGTCCGCGGCGCGGCTTCGACGTTGATCGACTGGATCAACGCCCACGGCGTGCCGGTGGTCGCCGTCGACATCCCCAGCGGGCTGTGCAGCGACACCGGGCGGCCGCTCGGCAAAGCGGTGCGCGCGGTCGAGACCGTCACCTTCGCCGCCTCGAAACGCGGGCACTGGCTGTACCCGGGGCCGACCTACGTCGGGCGACTGAACGTGGTCGACATCGGCATGCCGACCGCCGCGCTCTCGCGCTCAGAAGGCCCGGTCGGGCGACTGCTCGGCGATCGCGACCTGGCCCCCGCGTTTGCCCCGCGCCCGCCCGATGGCCACAAAGGCCGGCAGGGCCACGTCTACCTGCTCGGTGGCACCCTCGGGCGCACCGGAGCCATTCGGATGGGCGCCGATGCCGCCCTTCGCGCGGGGGCCGGGCTGGTCACGCTGGGCACCACGCCGCAGGCGCTGCACGCCGTCGCCGGCGCGGTCTACGAGGTCATGGCCGAGGCCGCGCTCGATCTGGAGCCCGACGCGCTCGCCGACCGCATCAACGCGCGCGACGCCGCGGTGATCGGGCCGGGTTACCCGACCGACCCCGGCGCGGGCGACACGCTGCTCGCGCTGTGGCATCGCCTCGCCGTGCCGGTGGTGCTCGACGCCGACGGCCTCAACCTCGTCGCCGGCCGCCTCGAAGCGCTGCAGGATGGCCCGCCGCATATCCTCACGCCCCATCCCGGCGAGGCGGGCCGCCTGCTCGGCTGCACCGCCGCCGACGTGCAGAGCGATCGCATCGGCGCGGTGCGCGCGTTGGTCGAGAAGAGCGGCGGCGTCGTGGTGCTCAAGGGCGCGCATACCCTGGTCGCCGCACGCGGCGAGGAGGTCTTCGGCATCTGCCCGGACGGCAACGCGGGCATGGCCACCGCCGGTATGGGCGACGTGCTCGCCGGCCTCATCGGCGCGCTGCTCGCCCGCGGCGTGGCGCCCCTGCGCGCGGCGGCGGCGGCCGTCGTCTGGCACGCCCGGGCCGGCGATCTGGTCGCGCGCCGCAGCACCCAAAACGCGCTGCTCGCCAGCGATGTCATCGGCGCCCTTGCCGCCGTGGAGCGTGGCGAATGTTGAAGCGCCTTTCCATCGAGGCGGCGGTGGCCGTGCTCAAGCAGGGCGGCGTCGTGGTCTTCCCGACCGAGACGAGCTACGGCATCGGCTGCCGCGCCAGCGACGCCGACGCGGTGGCCCGGGTGGTGCACGCCAAAGGTCGGCCCGACGGCAAGCCCTTGCCCGTGCTGCTGCCCTCGGTCGAGACGCTGCGCCGCCAGCACCTGGAGAGTCCGCTGGTCGTGCTGGCCGAAGCCTTCTGGCCGGGCCCGCTGACCCTGGTCGTGCCCGCCTTTCCTGGCTTGCCCCCGGCCATCACCGCCGATACCAACATGGTCGGCGTGCGCGTCTCGGCCCACCCGATCGCCCAATCATTGGTCAAGGGCCTCGGCGAGCCGCTGGTTGCGACCAGCGCCAATCGCAGCGGGCAGCCGGCGGCAGCCAGCGTGGCGGAATGCGACGCCGCGGGCCTGATCGGTGTCGACGGTCTGGTGGCCGGCGACACGGTCAGCGGTACGTCGAGCACCGTCGTCGGCCTCGACCGCGGCGACCTGCGCGTGCATCGCCACGGCCCCATCACCGAGGCCATGCTGCGCGCCGTCTGGGAGCCGGCCCGCTCGCTGAATTGACCGCCCCGCCCTGCGTCGGCGGCCGCGACGCGCGGACGCCCATTTGGCTTTCGGCGGACGGCGTCAACTTGGTATAGCCATCAAGACCTCTTCACCGTGGAGCCCTCCATGCGCACCAAAGTCCTCGCGTTGACCTTTGCCTCCCTGCTCGCCCTGCCCGCCGCGGCCCAAGCCGCGGAAGGCGGCCTGGGCGTCGGCGGCCTCGAGTTCCTGATGGGATTCGGCGGCAGCAGCGAATTCGACTTCGACAACGGCAGCAAAGCCGAGCAGGACATGTCGATCACCTGGGGCATCGTGCCCTGGATCGAACAGGCGCTCGGCCGCTCGGTCGGCATCGGCGCCGAGATGATGTTCCTGTGGGTCACCCCCGACAAAGGCGACCACGACCGTCAGCTCGTCATGAGCCCCCACGCCCGCGTCCGCATGAGCTTTCCCATCATCAACAAGGTCACCTTCGACGGCATGCTCGGCGTCGGCGGCACGATCTGGACGGAAGATGACGCGGGCAACGACACGCGCTTCGGCTGGAGCCTGCGCTTCGGCTTTGGCGGCAGCTACGCCATCAATGACGTCGTCAGCGCCTACGGCATGCTCGGCTATTACCGCAGCACGACCTATGGCGACGACATCACCGCCACCCTCGACATGGTGCCGCTGAGCCTGGGCCTGCGCGGCAACTTCTGACCGGGGCCGGTCAGCCGAGCGGATCGGGCCCGTTGCTGCGGGTGCGGGCCTGAGCGGCCAGCGTCTCGCGGCCCAAAGCCGACCACACCACCGCGGCGCGGGCGAACAGCCGCCGCGCCATGTCGCCGTGGCCCTCGCCCACCATCGCCTCTGCCACATCATCGAGCGTCGCCGCCCACTCGGGCAGCCGCAGCATCGTCACC
>JAGQJJ010000466.1 GCA_020430675.1 Myxococcales bacterium | reverse complement strand
GGGATGGTCTTCCACGGGTTGATGTCTTCATCCATCAGCGCGGTGAGGCCGATGGCCGGGTGCACCGACAGGTTGCGGCCGATCTGCGGCAGCGTGAAGCCATTTTCGCGCAACATGATGGGGGTGTGCAGCGAACCGCAGGCCAGGACGATGTGATCGGCGAAGACGCGCAGCGTTCGGGCCACGCCGTTGCGATCGGCGCCGCGGGCTTCGATGGCCACGGCACGCGGACCGCGCATCAGGATTCGGGTCGCGGGCAGGCCCACGTACAGCTCGGCGCCGGCTTCGAGCGCGGCGGGGATCCAGGTGACATCGGCCGAGCGTTTGGCGCCCTCGGGGCAGCCCATCACACACTCGCCAGCGCCGGTGCACGAGGGGGCGTTGCGGGCCAACGGGCCGTGGCTGAGGCCCATGGCATCGGCGCCGCGGGCGATGACATCGGCGATGCGACCGAGCGCGGCGGGGCTGCCCGGCGCCACCTGCAACATGCGGGCGACCTGCTCCGAGTAGCGATGATAATGGGAGGGCCGGAAGTCATCGGGGAAGCCCAGTTCGCTGCGCCACTCCTCAAGTACCCTGTCGGGCGTGGCGAAGCAGGTGCCCGAGTTGATGGTGGTGCTGCCGCCGACGGTGCGGCCGACGGGCACCATCATCGAGGCGCCCAGCGTGAAGTTGAAGGACTTGTAGCGATACATCGCGTTGAGGCGCGCGACCGGGCTGCCGCCAAAGTCATGCCGGCGGAAGTAGCGGCCCTCTTCGACGATGGCGACCGCGACGCCCTGGCGGGCCAGGGAGGCGGCGACGGCGGCGCCGCCGGCGCCCGATCCCACCACGACGACCTCGGCGTGTACCTCGGTCAGCGGTTCGAGCGACTCGGCTTCGATGACCCGCTGCAAATAGCGCGGCTCGGGCTCGCGCGCGATGGTGCGCTCGGGCGGGTGGCCGATGGCGGCGAGGTAGTCGGCGCGGCCGAAGTGGGCGCCCTTGATGACCGTGGTGAGCAGCTCGATCGAGAGCCGCTTGAGCGAGGCGGGTGGCCGTTCGGCGCCCGGCGGGGCGAGCAGCCAGTCCGCGAGCAAGGCGTAGCGGGCTTCGGTGGACAGCTCGCGGAAGCGGCGCCGGTGGCGCAGACGGGCGCGCGCGTCGAGGGCGCGCAGGGCCAGGCGCCAGCCGCGGCGGACCTCGCCGGGCAGCGCGGAGAGTACGCGCTCGGTCTCGGCGACCGTGGTGTCATCGTCGGCCGGCACATGGCGGCCGGCGGGCAGCATGGCTTCGGCGAGCGCGCGCAGAGTCAGGCGCTCGTCGTCGGTCAGGATGGGCGCGCGTTCGGCGCCATCTCGCTGGCCGGCGTCGAGGCGGCGAATGCTGCTCATGGGCGTCCACGAGCGCAGAAATGGGATCAGCGTGCGAAAGTCGAATGCCATGTGTCCCTGCGCGAGCTCGATGCCTTCGCGGCGCAGGGTGACATCCATCTCGGACGAGGAGACGAACGGATGCCAGGGCGTGAGGTGCTTGGTGCCTTCGAGCGTGCAGGGCCGGTCGTTGTCGTCATGGAATGACATGACATAGGCGATGATGCGCTCGCGCAGGATCGAGATGCGGATCCGGCCGTCGATCGCCGCTCGCGTGACAAAAGGCGGGGCTTCGATCAGGCCGCTCAGCCGCGCGGTGCCATCGCGCAAGAAACGTGGCAGATGGCTGGCTTCGGCCTTGATCTCAAACTCGACGGGCTGCTCGGGCCCGTCCTTCGCGCGGAGCGTGCCGCGCATGGTCTCGAAAAAAGAGACGCCCATGATGGCCTCGATTCAGGCGATCACCGCAAAGCGGTCATCGGTCTCGTTGCGCAGGAATTCGAGCGCGCCCCCGAACTCGCTCTGACACTCAAACCCGGGCTCGTTGATCGGGTTGACCCGCAGCCGCACGCGGGCCAGCTTGCTGTTGAGGCAGTACGAGAGCCGGCCGTCGGGGTTGTGATAGCCGAGGCAGGCCATGCGATCGGCGTCGGCGGTCATCTCGACCACCGCCTCGCCGTCATCGCCGGTGATGTGAAGTCGCCAGCGCAGGTCGTCGATGCTGGCTTTCTGGCGCCACAGGTCGACCAGCCGGTCGAAGCGATGGCTGCGCGCGCCGCGGCGCACGACCAGCGATGAGATGAGCGGCGTGACCCGGCCGCCGACGCGCAGGCGGGCGCTGAAGCCTTCGACAAAACAATGGGGGCTGCCTTCGCCGTCGAAGAAGAGGCATTGGCCCCAGGCATACTGCCAGGCATGGCTCTCGCCCCAGTTATGGCCTTGCATGCCATGCCATCCATCGATCGCGAGGGTCTCGCCGAAGACGCGCACCGTGCCATCAAAGCGCAGCACGGGGAAGGGCGTGAGCAGCTTTGACTTGGGGAAGGGCGCGTCGAGCAGCTTGTCGTTGGGCGCGATCGAGAACGGCTCGGCGAGCGGGCCGGGTGGCTTGCTGAGCGTGAGATCCCAGGCGCAGGGGCCGCCGGGGCCCGTGACCTCGCCGCGCAGTCGCCCACCGGGTTGCAGATCGAAGTCGGCGCCGGCGAGCTCGATGCGCTGCGGGTCGCCGGTGCCGAAGCGGGCGCGGGTGAAAGGCACCGTCTCGCGGCCGGCGAAGGTGCGGCGCCGCTCGCCATCGAACCAGACGCACCACAGCTCGGCGACGGCGCTGTCGGGGCGCGGCGCGAAGAGGGTCGCTTTGAGCCACAACGCGAGCGGGCGCGTGGGGTGGTTGGCGCGCAGGAAGAAGCTCTCGACGTGGCCCTTGGGCTGGCGGGGCACGAAGCGGAGCGCGTTATCGGGCCGGGTGCGCATCGGCGCCTCCTATGGTGGCACCCGCCTGGGCATAGGCGGTCATCGCGGCCTGGGCGGCGGCGGCGTCACCGACCGCGATGGCGACGGCGGCCCGTTGGTGAACAGCGTCGATCAAGGCGGTGCCATACTGGTAGAGGAAGAGCTCGCCGTTCTTGGCGTAGACGTCGCGCAGCGCGTTGGCGAAGAGGCGCAGAACCCGATTGCCCGTCATCTCGACGAGCTGGGCGAAGAAGTCGAAGTCGAGGCGTTGCAGCTCGGGCGCGGGCCGGCCGGCCCGGTGGGCGGCGTCGAGGGCTTCTGCCAAGGTGCGCAGGCGCTGCGCCGCTTCGGCCTGGGGGGCGCGGGCGGCCTGGGCGGCCGTCCACCCGAGGAACATGCCGCGGATGGCGAGCACGTCATCGACGAGGCTCTGGTTGACCTTGCCGTCGGGCGCAAACAGATAGGGCAGGAGCTGCAAGCCGGCGCTGCGGAAGACGTCGCGGATGCGCGTGGTGTCGCCGTGGCGAATCTCGACGAGGCCCCACGCTTCGAGGCGCATCAACGCTTCGCGCACGCTGGAGCGGTTGACGGCAAAGGCCTCGGCGAGCGCGCGCTCGGAGGGCAGGCCCTCGCCGGCGCGGTAATGGCCGCTGACGATGGCGCGCCGCAGGGCGCTGGCCACCTGCTCGGCGACTTTCATCTTGCGGATGGGCTCAAAGACCAAGGCGGCTCCGCAGGTCCAGTGGTCGGACCAGTCGACCAGAGGCTAGGCCCGATGGCGGGATGGCGTCAAGGGGCAACGTGGCGCTTTTGGGTCAGCGGTGGCGGGCCCGCAGCAGAGCGGCGGCCAGGTCGTGGCGGCCGAGGGCGTGGTATTGGGCGATGGCGATCACCCGCGCGGCATGGGCCCGCTCAGGCTGGCCCGCGGCGAGGCAGAGGCCGGCGGCGGTCTGGGCCGCCTGCGCCACTTCGAGGGCGACCAGCCGGGCGTCGCGCAGCGGGTCGAGCTGGGTCAGGCGGGCGTCGAAGGCCGGCCAATCGGCGGCGCGCGCGTCGTCGGCGAGCAGGGTGGCGTCGGCGAAGAGGCCCATCGTGCTGTTGCCGGCCCGCTCGGCCCGCTCTCGCGCCGAGCGCCGCCAGCGGCCGCCCTCGGCAAAGCGGCCGAGGGCGTCGCAGACGCGGCCCAGGTTCAGCTCGGTGGCGATGACCGACGGGTGATCGAGCTCATCGAAGACGGCGTGCGCCCGCAGATAGCACTGCTCGGCCGAGGCCAGGTCGCCGCGATGCAGCGCCATCTCGCCCCGCTCGTTCTGCACGCTCGCTCGGCCCTGGCGGTTGCCGGCCTCGGCGTAGGCCCGCCCGGCGGCGCTGAAGAGGCGATCGGCGCGATCCATGCTGCCGATGGCCCGCGCGATGAGGCCGCGCAGGAAGACGAAGTTGGCGTGGCGCAGGGCATCGGGCCATTGCGCGAGCAGTCCTTCGGCGCGCGCGATGTGGCGCTCGGCGTCGCCGAAGCGGCCGGCGTCGAAGGCTCGCCAGGCGAGCGCCTC
>JAGQJJ010000465.1 GCA_020430675.1 Myxococcales bacterium | reverse complement strand
GCAGGCGCCAGTTGGCGAGGAAGGGCGCGCCGTCGTCGGCCTTGGCCAGCGTATCGAGGTGGCCGACCAGGTGATAGAGGCGGTCGGCCGACTGCCGCTGCGAGCCCGGCTTTGCCGCCATGGCAAAACGCTCTTCGAGGTAATGCGGGGGGATGGACTGCGAGTAGAGCGTCGCCTGCACGCGGCTGGCCCGGGCGCGCGTCTCGGGCGGCAACGCGATGGCATAGGTCACCGCGTCGGTGCCGGGCAGGCCGGTGGTGGCATGGTCGGCGAGGGTGTAGTCGGGGTCGCCCTTGGTGTCATGATAGCCATCGATCGCCGGGAAGGTGGGGTTGGCATATGCCATGGGCGCGGGCTTCGGCCACCACGCGCGGTCGGGGCCGGTGCCCGGTTCGGTCGCCGCGCCGTACTCGATCTGCCGCTTCGGATCGCTCACCCGCCCCGGGTTCCAGCCCCGCGGCCGCAAGCGGTTGTCTTTGATCAGCCAGTAACGATGAATGAAGCTCGACGTGAAGGTCAACGCCTGGCTCTGGTTGATCTCTTCATAGATCTGCACCTGGTCGTCGCCGGTGATGCGCTGGTAATGCGGCTGGAAAGGCAAGCCATCGGCGCCGGCCTGCCACGTCTCGGTCGGCAACGGCGTCTCGGTCAGCCCGGCGAGCAGCACGCCCATGTCATTGGTGCGGCCCGAGGCCCAGATGGGTTGATCGTCGGCGTCGAGCACCAGCAACTCGATGAACAGGCGCCGAAAACCGACCCCGCTCGGCAGCGCGTGGCCGCTCTTGTTGACCACCGTCACCGGGATGACAAGGGTGCCCTCCTGCCATGCAGGCGCGCCGACCTGCACGTCAGCCGTCTGGCGTCGCGCCACGTCGAGCACCGTCTCGCGACCGGTCAGCAGCGGCGCGCGCACGCTGGCGTTCATGTAGTCCTGCTGGCGAATGCCGAGCAGCAGCGGAAACTGCTGGAAGAAGGCGTTGAGAAAGGCGTTGAGGCCATAGAGCTGGTGGCGTCGATAGGGGCGATCCGGGTTGTCGACGTCCTTGGCCGGCAGCAGAAAATCGGCCTTCGGGTAGCGTGTGTTCTGCACGTTGGCAATGCCGGTGCGCAGCGGGTGCTGCTGCTCGCCGTAGGTGTCGCCCAGATGGCACTCCTGACAACTCTGGCCACCCTGGGCGGCAAAGTCGCTCAGCAGCCATTCGAGGTAGGTCGTCTGCTCGTAGGCGGTGCCAGCGAGCGCGCCGGTGTCATCAAACACGGGCAGGAAGACCGTGTGGCAGGTGCCGCAAAGCTCGGATTGCGCGATCTGCTCGCCGTACCGCGGCGTGATGGCCAGCGCGTTGCGCATGGGCGCGGGCAGCACGTCTTCCTTCGATTGCGGGTTCGGGAAGGGCCCGAAGATCTCATTGGGTGGCCCGACGCGGTAATTGCCGGTGAAGGTGCGCGGCAGGTTGGCCGGGTCGAGCGCCTTGTCGGCGATGTGATGGCAGACGGTGCAGTTGATGCCATCGCGGGCGAGGCCGCCATAGCGGGCCAGATCGGGGCGCTCGTCGCGCCAGGCGAAGACCATCTCCTGGGTGAACAGCTTGCCATCATAGTCGGTGGCCACGCGCTCGGACTTCGGGGGCAAGAAGGCAGCGCAGGGGTCGTCGGCCGGTCCCTCGCCCACCGTGTCGATATTGTATTGCCGCGCCCCGGGCGCGCCGTGGCAGTGAAGACAGGTATTGTCGATGCAATCGAGGATGTTTGCGAGCCCCGGCTGACTGCGCCCGATGTTGCGTTCGAGCTCAAGCTGCGCGTGAAAGATGGGATCGCGCCCCGCGAGACCCATCGGCGACGCACCCCACTCGGCCCAGGGCGTCAGGTCCATCTGGGTGCCATCGACCTCGACGAGCATATTGGGCAGCTTCAACTGGCCGCGCCCACCGCCGGAATGGCAGCCTTCGCACTGATCTGAGGTGAGGAACTGGCTGCGGCGGTCGGGCTGGCCGTCGACGCCGAGCAATGACACGGCGTGGTCCCAGCTCTCGGCGGGCAGGCGGCTGGCCCAGACGTCGGCGTAGGGCGGGTCGAGCGCCGTGTAGGTGCGCCGGAAGCTGGGCCAGGGCGCGGGCAGCGGGCTGGGAAACGGCGCGCGGGGATCGGCGTCGGCGGCGACCTTCTGCGCCGGACCCTTGCGGCCGTGGTGGTCCTCGAAGTCGACCGGCAGTGACTTCTCGGGCCGCCATGCGTACTCGATCTCGGTGCCGAGCAGGTTCTTGAAGCTCGCGAAGGTGTTCTGGCCCTGGGCCGAGGCATGGCAATAGACGCAGTAGTTGCCGAACTCGGCGTTCGGGAACTGCCCGTCAGGCACCGAGTACTGCCACGATGTGGGATACCACGCATTGCCGGGCGGCGCGGTGACCGGCTGGCCGTCGCTGCCAGGATAAGGCTTCGCCGAAAAGGCGGCGCGATCCCAGAGCGGCGGGTTGCCTTCGCCGGTGCGGCCAAAATAGGCCTGGTACCAGCCATCGGCGGCGCCGCCTGAGGCTTTGATCATCACCGTCCAGCTTGAGAACGCCTCGTCGTAGGGCCTGGCGTCGTCCCCTTCGGGCGGGGCGATCCACAGGTGGTCGGTGCCGGGCACGCGCTTGAGGTTCACGCTGCCGACCGAGATCATCTCCTTGATGATCATGGCGCCGTCGGGCATGGCATCGGGGCTGGGCAATTGCGCCTCGCCCTGCCGGTACTTGCACATCCAGTCGATGACTTCGGGTGAGTAATAGATGCGCACCGCGGGGTGCGGGCCCTTGTCGATGCCATCGGGCGGGCAGCCCTCGTAGTCGCCGGTGAGGCGCCAGCGGGCGTCGTGCAGCCAGGCGTAGGGCGGGCGGCGGTAGTCGAGGCCGCGCAGGAAGGTCTGCACGCGCTCGGCGTAGGCGTCGGCGGTGACTTCCCGGTCGGGCCCGAGCGGCGGCACCGCGCCCGGCCAGGGCTGGCCGCGATCGGCCTGGGCGCAGAGCATCTCGGCGTTGGCCCAGGGCAGCGTCACCGGGGTCTTCGGGGCCTCGCCGATGCAGGCCGAGGGCCCGCCAGCGTCGGCGACGACCGCCTGCTTCGGTCGCGGGGCCGGGGCCTCGCCGCCGCCGGAGCAGGCCCACATCAAGACTGCCAGCCCAAGAAGCCCGCGTCGTGTCGACCCCATGCTTCCCCCTCTCGCTGCCGCCATCATTCCATGGCGCGCGGGCGGTGAGAAGCAATGTGTGGTTTCGGGGGCGGGCGGATCAGCCCTCGTAGACGAACAGGCAGCGGGCGAGCGGGCGGATGATGTCGGCGAGAACGTACAGATAATAGGTGTTGCCGGGCACCAGCGTCGGCGGCGGGCCGGCGGCGGGCACCGCCTGGAACGCTGCGCCCGCGGGTGGTTCGCCGTAGACGAAGCCGGGCCCGAACGGCGCATCGACGGGATCGACCATGACCTGCCAGAGCGTGCCTTCGGGCTGGAAGCGGTTCGGCGGCGCGCCGGGGTTGGCGGCGTCGGCTTCGAGCACATAGACGTAGCGTGCGCCGCCGCCGGCCCAGGTGATCGCCCCGTCGATGATGCCTTCCGAGGCGCCGCACAGCTCGGGCTCGAACTCATCCTGGGTGACCAGCGGGCCGCCAAACGGGCGCCAGCTCTGCCCTTCGGGGTCGTCGACGCCGCGCCGCGCCAGCTCGGACCGCACGAAGCGCTGCAGGCGCTCGACGTCGGTCGTGGGCAATCCGGTGCGGTCGCGCGAGAAGCCGTTGTTGTCGGCGGCGGGATAGGCGCCGAAGGTCTCAGAGGGCGCGAAGCCGGCGAACATCGCGAGGCCGTTGTTCGAGACGGCGTCGGTCCAGATCGGGCCGTCTTCGATGAACCACAACGACGGGCCGTTGGGGGTCGCCTCGGTGGAATGGCAGCAGGTGCACGAGCACGCCTCGACCTGGGCGGTCACCCAGCGCACTTCGGCCATGTACGCCGCGTCTCCGAGCCGCGGGTCGTCGGTGGGGGTGTTGGCCGCGATGGGCACCGGGTAATAGCCGCGCTGCCGCCAGGGGGTGGCGCACGAGGCCTGGTCGATGAAGCGGCGGCCCTCTTCGGTGCAGCCTTGCATGCCATCCCATGTGCAGACGGTGCCATCGGGCCCCTGGCCGGGCACGCCATCGGCCGGTGGGGTGCAGACCTTCTCGCCGAAGAGGAAGGCCTCCGATGACGGCACGCCGGAGAGCCCGCCGTCGCCACCGCAGACGTGCGCGGGGGTGAAGGTGCCGCCGGCGAAGGTCTCGCAGCCGACGACGGTGGCCTGGCAGGCGGCGGGGTCATCGCCCGAGAAGACCAGCGTGTAGCCCTCGGCGCCG
>JAGQJJ010000464.1 GCA_020430675.1 Myxococcales bacterium | reverse complement strand
GGTCAGCAGGCGGCGACGGCGCCGCCGGGCGGCGGCACCGTGGGCGGGGCCCCGGCGCCGGCCGATTACCGCGCGCTGCTGCCCACTTTGGGCCCCGAAGACCTGATGGCCCACGACGGTTCGATCGACCACCTCGAAGACGTCGAGTCCGGCGACCACACCTTCCTCAATACCCGCGAGCACAAATACGCCTGGTTCTTCAACCGCGTGAAGTCGAGCGTGCAACAGCGGTGGCATGCGGTTGAAGCCCATCGGCGCTACGACCCGTACGGGCGCGTCTACGGCGTGCGCGACCGCCTGACGGTCGTCGAGGTGACCCTCAACGCCGATGGCTCGCTCGATGACATCTTCGTCAAGAAGGACAGCGGGGTGGGCTTCCTCGACGACGCGGCGCTTCAGGCGTTCCGCGACGCCAGCCCCTTCCCCAACCCGCCGAGCGGGCTGCGCGATGATGATGGGCGCATCCGCTTCAGCTTCGGGTTCTACCTGGAGATCGACGGGCGCGGGTTTCGGATGTTTCGCTATTGACCAGACGGTCAGCCTGATCAGCCGAGCAGGGCCTGATAGGCCTCTTCGTCCAGCAGCTTGGCCAACTGCCCGAGATTGCTCGGCTTGACTCGAATGATCCATCCCTTGCCATAGGGCTCGGCGTTGACCAGCTCGGGCGTGTTCTCCAGGTTCTCGTTGACCTGTGTGACCACTCCGTCACAGGGAGCGTAGAGGTCGCTGACGGTCTTCACCGACTCGACGACGCCAAACTTCTCCCCAAGCTTGACCGCATCACCGACCGCCGGCAGCTCGACGTAGACCACGTCGCCGAGCGACTCCTGGGCGTGGTCGGTGATGCCGATGCGAACCTGCCCGTCGTCTTCGAGGCAGGCCCACTCATGGTCTTCGGTGTAGCGGCGCTCCGCTTGCTTCGACATGCAATCGCTCCTGGGCCGCGCGTCAGGCGCGCGCGGTGGGTTGGATGAACGGCGGCTTGACGATGGTCGCCGCGGTCGGCCGCCCCCGCACCTCGATGTGCAAGGCGGCGCCGATGCGATGTTGGCCGGTGGGCACATAGGCCAGGCCGATATTGGTGCCCAGCGTGGGCGAGCGCGTGCCGCTGGTGACGCGGCCGATGGGCGAGCCGGCCTCGTCGACCACGGCATAGCCAGGACGCGGCGGGGCCTTGCCTTCCATGACAAACGCGACAAGCTGCCGCGGCACGCCGGCCTCCTTCTGGGCCAGCAGCGCCTCGCGCCCGATGAAAGCGGGCTTCTTCAGCTTGGTGATCCAGCCGAGCCCGGCTTCGAGCGGGGTCGTGGTCTCGTCGATGTCATTGCCGTACAGGGCGTACTTCATCTCAAGCCGCAGCGTGTCGCGCGCGCCGAGGCCGATGGGCACCAGCGCGGGATCGGCCGTGAACAGCGCGTCCCAGACCTTCACGCCCTGGGCGGCTGGGATGTAGAGCTCGAAGCCGTCCTCGCCGGTATAGCCGGTGCGCGCGATGATCGACGGCACGCCGGCGACGTCGCCGCGCGCGAACCAGTAGCGCCCGATCGACGCCAGATCGACGTCGGTCAGCTTGCCGATCAGCGCCTCGGCGGCCGGGCCCTGCACCGCGAGCTGCACGTATTCGTCGCCGCGGTCCGTGGCCTTTGCGCCTTCGAGGTGCTTGACGATCCAGGCGAAGTCCTTGTCGCGGTTGGAGGCGTTGCAGCAGACGAGCACGTGCTGGCGCGAGAAGCGGTAGACGACGAGGTCATCGACGATGCCGCCGTCGGGCTGGCACATGGCGGTGTAGCAGGCCTGGCCGTCGGCGATGGCTTCGAGGTCGTTGGTGATCAGCCGGTTGAAGGCGCCGACGGCGTCGTCGCCTTCGATCTCGATCTCACCCATATGGCTGACGTCAAAGACGCCGACGCGCGTGCGCACCGCGTCATGCTCGGCCTGAATGCTGGTGTACCAGACCGGCATCTGCCAGCCGCCGAAGTCGACGAAGCGCGCCCCGGCGGCGGCGTGGCGGTCGTAGAGCGGCGTGCGGCGTCCGTCCATGGCGGTCATCCCTTGCCCAAAGCGCTGGCGGCGCGGCGTTCGGCGGCCAGGCAGACGTTCTGCATCAGACAGGCGATGGTCATCGGGCCGACGCCGCCGGGCACCGGCGAGACGCCGCCGGCGACGGCCTGCACCTCGTCGAAGGCCACATCGCCGACCAGGCGGCCGTCGGGCAGGCGATTGATGCCCACGTCGATGACCGCGGCGCCGGGTTTGATCCAATCGCCCCGCACCAGCTCGGGGCGGCCCACGGCGGCGACGACGATGTCGGCTTCGCGCACGCGCGCGGCCAGATCGGGCGTGCGCGAGTGGCAGAGCGTGACGGTGGCGTTGGCGGCGAGCAGCAACAAGGCCATCGGCTTGCCGACGATGGTGCTGCGCCCGATGACCACCGCGCGCTTGCCGGCCGGATCGAAGCCGCTGCTTTGCAGCATGCGCAGGCAGCCCGACGGCGTGCAGGCGACAAAAACCGGCTCGCCGGCGACCAGGCGGCCCAGGTTCAGCGGGTGCAGGCCGTCGACGTCCTTGTCCGGGTCGATGGCATGCGTGATGGCGCGCTCGTCGGCCGGCGAGATGCCCGCGGGCAGCGGGAGCTGCACCAGGATGCCATGCACGGCCGGGTCGGCGTTGAGGCCCGCGACGCAGGCGTGCAACGCGGCCACGCTGACATCGGCCGGCAGGCGCACGGTGTGCGCGTTGATGCCCAGCTTGGCGGCGAGGCGGGCTTTGTTGCGCACGTAGATCGCGCTGGCGGGGTCGTCGCCGGCGAGCACGACGGTCAGGCCGGGCACGATGCCCCGCGCGGCGAGCGCGGCGACCCGGACGCGCACCTCTTCGTGCACCTCGCGCGCGATGGCTCGTCCGTCGATGAGAAGGGCGCTCATTCGGGCTGCCTCACCCTGCCAGCGTCAGGTCGGGACGCGGTCGTTCAGACCGAGGCAATATAGGCTTGCAGCAGGCTCGGGTCGACTTGCGTGAAGCGGCAGCCGAAAGAAAGGGTCTCGTCGTCGCCCCGGCGCAGGTGCACGAGCTGGCAGACGCCGTCGAGCGTCTTGCCCATGGCGCCCACGTCCATGCGCAGCACGAACTCGACGGGCACCAGCTTGCCGTTGGACTCGAAGCCGGTGACAAATGCGCCGCCCATGCTGAGGTTGCGCACGACCACGTCGGCGGCCGCGCCGTCCTTGGTCTCGAGCACGGCCGGCAGGGTGACGGTGCGGCGCGGAAAGGTGCGCAGATCGACCGCCGGGCGCGCCTGGGGCGGCCGGCTGGTGGCGCGGCGCGCCCGGCGCTTGCTGTTGAGCTCGTCATCAAACATGCGCAGCAGCTCGGTCGAGATCTCATGGGACTTCATGAAGTCGACCACGCTCTCCCGGTAGATGCGCCGCTCGTTCGAGCGCGGCAGGCGGAAGCCCTCCAGCTTGCCTTCATCGAACCACTTGATGACCGTGTTGATGTTCACGCTGAAGATGCGCGCCACCTGACCGGTGGTAAACACCCGTGTCGTCGACCGGTTCTCTTCGTACACTGCCGCCTCCGTCCGCCTTGCTCCGATGCTCAGGCTAACTGGAAGAATTCAAAATCTCAACAGATATCCAAATATCGGAGTCAAGCCTGCGAAGCAAGTGCCTCGTCATAGTCGGGTTCGAGCTGCATGTACGCCGAGCGGCGGCTGAAGAAGGCGGGGTTGATGAGCCGGCCTTCGCGGCGGCGGATCGCGGCAAGCGCTTCGTTGAGCCGCAGGAAGAGATCGAAGGAGTAGATGGGCTCTTCGCCGCGGTGCTTGCCGGTCATCTTCCAGTGCAACGAGTAGACGGGCTGAATGCCACGCGGAATGAGGGTTTCACCCGAGTCGATGACGCTGTCGAGCGCTTGCTGGGGGTCGGTGAAGGCGCCATCGCCCTCCAGCTCGGCGCCACCGACAAATGCTGACATCACGTTCTGGTCGCCAAAGATCTCGACCGCTTCGTCGAGGGATTGCAGCCACCGATCGCGGCCGACGATGGCGTGCTTGCCCGGGCAGATGCGGGCGAACTGCTTGGGATCCCAGACCTCGAGGTTGAAGCAGGCGCCGCGCACCCCGAGGTCGGCGAGGCGCTTCATCGACTCGCGCGGGATGGCGCCGGAACCGGCGGCGACGTAGTAGCGGTCGGTGAGGCCGCGCTCGGCCAGGAACCGCGCCATCTGGACGAAGCGATCGCCCTCGGCCGCCATGTCGAGCATGCTGCCGCCGACGAGGTACAGGTGCCGGGCGTGGGTGCCCGGGCGGCTGCAGGCCTCGGCGACGCGCTGGAGCGTCGACTCGGGCAGCTCGCGCTTGAAGAG
>JAGQJJ010000463.1 GCA_020430675.1 Myxococcales bacterium | reverse complement strand
AGTAGATCCGACGGCTGCCCCAGCTCATGCCGTAGACGGTTCCATCCAGCCGGTCGACCGCGATCGCGCCGATATGGTCGGCCACCCGAAAGGCGACCGTCGCCGCGAGGGTCTGCGGATCGACGCGATAGACGATGGTCGCGCTGTCAGGCCGATACTCGGCGACTGGCACCAGCAGCGCCTCGCCGTCCAGGTCAAAGCCGCCGGGATGAAAGGCCTTGCCCTCGCCCAGCGTGACCCGCGCCAGCTCGTGGCCGGCGTCATCGAAGGCGATCAGATGGCCGACGCCCTCGCCCGGGTCATCCGCCGCCGGAGGCCGCCGAATCTCGACCGTCGTGAGCAGCCAGCGGTCGCCTACACGCAGCAGCCCTTGGGGATGGTAGGTCGCGAAGTCGAGCGGCGTCTTGCCGACCATCGCCCAGTCGGCCGGCGGCGGCGCGGCGGCGAGACGGTCGAGAAGCCGGGCATCGTCGCCCTCGGTCGAGACCCGCGGCGCCGGGGCCGCGCCACAGCCGACGAAAAAAACGAGCAGGATCAAGGCGCGCATGGCCGCCGTTTTAGCCACAACGCACGCCGGGCGCAATCGCACTTGCCCTCGGCGGCGGCGCTGGCCTATCACCCGAAGATGCGCTGCCTCCTGCTCGCCCTCTGTCTCCCGCTGGCCTTCGGCTGCGACGATGACTCCAACGCCGCCGCCGACGCCGCGCCCTCACCCGACGCCGCCATCGACGCCGCGCCGCCGCTCGACGCCGCCGTCGACGCCGCGCCCGACCCGGCGGACGAACCCCTCGCCCGCGCTGCGGCACGTCTCGGCGCCGCCGCCGCGGCGCTCGACCCCGCCGACGGCCTGCCCAAATGGGTGGACGGCACCACCTGGACGACCAGCGACGCCGGCACCTGGACCAGCGGCTTCTTCTCCGGCGCGCTCTGGCTGCTCTACACCTGGCGCGGCGACGAGACGCTGCGCATGCAGGCCGAGCGCTGGATGGCCCCAGTCGAGCTGCAATCGTTCAACCGCTTCAACCACGACGTCGGCTTCAAGATCCTGCCCACCTATGGCCGCGCCTGGCAGCTGACCGGCGACGAGCACGCCCGCCAGGTGCTGCGCGATGGCGCCGCTTCGCTCGCCTCGCGCTTCGACCCGGACGTCGGCTGCACCCGCTCGTGGAACAACCCCGTCTGGCGCTTCCCGGTCATCATCGACAACCTGATGAACCTTGAGATCCTGTTCGCCGCCGCCGAAGACGGCGACGACGAGTGGCGGGCCATCGCCGAGTCCCACGGCGAAAAGACGCTGGCCAACCATGTCCGCCCCGATGGCAGCACCTTTCACGTGGTCGATTACGACCCCGACACCGGCGACGTCATCTCGCAGGGCACGCATCAGGGCCTCGCCGACGACACAACCTGGGCGCGCGGTCAGACCTGGGCCATCTATGGCTTCACGATGCTTTTTCGCGAGACCGGCCGCGAAGACTTCCACGAGGGCGCGACGCGCACCGCCGACTGGTTCGTCGACCACCTCGACCCAGCCGACCCGGTGCCACACTGGGACTTCTCGGCGCCGGCGGGCGATCCGCATGACGCTTCTTCCGCCGCGATCGGCGCCTCCGCCCTCATCGAGCTGGCCGACTATGTCGACCCGCCCGACGACGCCCGCTACCGCGCCGCCGCTGACATGCTTCTGGCCGCCCTCGACGCGCCGCCCTATACCACCGAAGGCACCGAAATCCCCGCCACGCTTCAACAATCGGTCGGCAATCTGCCCACCGGCAATGAGATCTCGGTGCCCTTGATCTACGCCGACTACTACTTCATCGAGGCCCAGCTGCGCGCCCGCGCGGCCCGTTAGCCTCTGCTATGGCGGGGGGGCCATCGCGGGATCAACGCCCGGCATGCAGTTGCCCTCCTCGCGCTCAACGTTATCGACTTCCGCGACGCGCTCCGCGTCCTCCGGGGCCTCGCAGCCGGTCTCGACGTCATCCTGATAGATCAGCACCGCCGGCAACGGATTGCACCGCGGCCAGGTGCCCTCCAACACGTTCTCTTCAAAACGGTTGTTCCACGACGGGCACTCGGGGGTCGGCTTGGTGCAGTCATCGCGGGTGTCGTGCTCGCAATACCAGTCGGTATACCCAGCGGTGCCGGCCTTGATGAAGACATTGCGCCGAACCAGGTTGTCGCTTGAGGCATCGCGGAAGCGCACGGCGTCGCCGCTCACGATCTCGAAGTGATTCTCTTCGATCAGGTTGCCGGTGCTGTCATGAGCCACGTAGATGGCGTGCATCAGACCAAACTCGGCGTAGACCAGCGTGCGCACGAACCGATTGCCGGCGAACAGGTTGTTCCGCGAGTTGGTCAGGTTGATGGCGCCAAAAGCGTTGCCGACCGAGACGTCGAAAACATTGCCGATGTTGTAGAACTCGCAGTCCTCCACCCGATTGGCGCCATTCCAGCCATCGTCCGGACGCAACCGGTCACCGTGCAGGCTGACGCCGCCCTGGTAGTTCTCGAACCGCAGCCCCTCGACGTTCACATTCGTGGGCTCACCGCGCGCGGCCTCCACGTTGAGCCAGACGCCGCCCGGACATTGCGTGCCGGTCGCGTCGCAGCCATCAAAGACGGGCCGCGTCTCGGGCACGTCGGGAAAGAACGACACCGCGTGCACCGGGTGCGTCCAGCTCCACTCCACGGTCTGCTGGTGGTAGCGACCCGGACCGATGCGCACCTGGACATCGTCATCGGGCATGGCCGCCCACAGCCGCTCGTGCACGCCCGCCATCGTCGCCAACGCCGTCGCCGGCGTGCGGCCTTCGGCGCCATCATCACCATCGACCGCCAGATACAGCGCAAACCCCGACACCGGCACCGCATCGGGCAGCTCGGCGTCCGGCGCCGCGTCGGGCAGCTCGGCGTCCGGCTCCGCGTCGACAACGGCGGCCTCGGGCGCCTCCGGCTCGTCGTCATCCTCGGCGGGCGAACAACTGGCGAGCACCAGCAGAACGCACGCGACCCAGAAGCGCATCACCGTGCCGCCAGGCGCAAAGGCAGGTCATCCCGCGGCCGCTGGGTCATCGTGAGCTGAATGCTCCACGCCTTCTCGGGCACCGTCTCGAACTTGAACGCGCGCCCCAGCATCGCCAGCGCCATCACGCCCTCCATCTCGGCGAAGCGGTCGCCGATGCACTGCCGCTGCCCGCGGCTGAACGGGAAATACGCAAAACGATGCGGCGCCGGCTTGTCGGGCGCAAAGCGGTCGGGATCGAAGCGCTCGGGATCGGGCCAGTGCTTCGGATGCCGCTGGATGCACGCCGTGGGGATGAACAGATACGTGCCCTTGGGCACGCGATAGCCGGCGATCTCATCATCGACGTCCGGCCGGCGCGCGATCAGCCAGACGGGCGGAAAGAGCCGCAACGTCTCCAGAAAGACCTGCCGCGCATAGACCAGCGACTTGATATCGGCTGCGGTCGGGATGCGGTCGCCCAGCACCGTGCGCGCTTCTTCGGCCAGCCGCTCGGCCACCTCGGGGTGCTGGGCGAGCAGGTTCAGCGCAAACGACAGCGTGCTCGCCGTCGTCTCATGGCCTGCGCCCAGCATCGTGATCGCCTCATCGCGAAGCTGCCGGTTGGTCATCGACTCGCCGGTCTCTTCATCGCGCGCGCTCATGAACATGCCGAGCAGATCGGCGTGCTCGGTCGACGCGGCGCGCCGGGCGGTGATGATGTCGTCGACGTAGCCATACAGCCAACGCCGTTCGCGCCACATGGCCACGTTGCGCGGCGTCGGAATGCGCTCGGGCCACGGATAGGGCGCGTTGGCGTGCTTCCAGAACAGCGTCAGCATCAGGTCCATCGCGTGGCCGATGCGCTCGCTGTCGGCCGCCACATTGGCCCCGAGGAGGGTCTCGGCCGCGATGCGCAGCGCCATGCGGTTCATCGCGTCGGCCACATCGACCACCGTGCCGTCCGGCGTGTCGCGCCAGGTGTGGGCGACCTCATCGATGGCGGTGGTCATCGTGGTGACGAAGCCCTCGAGCGCTTTGCGATGAAACGCCGGCTGCGCGATGCGGCGCTGCCGCAGCCAGAACTCGCCGTCGCTTGTCACCAGCCCATTGCCCAGCAAATACCGCAACTTACGATAACCGCGCGTCGTCTTGCGATACCGCCCCGGCTGGTCGACCAGCAGGTATTTCACGATGTCGGGGTCGTAGACAAAGATCACCGGCGCGTAAGCAAAGCGCACGAAGACGATGTCGCCGACCTCATCGCGCAGGCGGTTCATGAGCTGCATCGGCGCGCGGCCCATCTCGCCGAGAAGATTGAACGGCCCGGCGCCCTTGGGGCTCGGTGGCAGCGGCGGGCTCATGGGTCGA
>JAGQJJ010000462.1 GCA_020430675.1 Myxococcales bacterium | reverse complement strand
TCGGGCCGGGCCTTCGGCGTGGCGTTCGGCCGCTTGCGGCTGCTCCTCGACTTTTCGCGCTCCTCACGCTCCTTGGCGTGGGCGAGCACGTCTTCCAGCGTGACGCCCGGCGTGGGTTCCACCCGGCTCACGCCGGCGTGCTGGTCTTCGATGAGGCGTTCGAGGCGCTCGACGAACTCGGGGTGCAGCGCCAGCGCCGGGCCCACATCGGCCAGCACGCGCTTGCGGGTCAGCTCGCGGCGAATCTGCGGGAAGCTGAGGTTCCAGAACTTCGCCGCGCCGCCGCTGAGCGTGCGACCCGCGTGGTCGCGCACCGTATCGGGCGGACCGGGCGCGACGGCGGCAGCCTCGACGAGCAGGCGGTCGAACGTCTGGGAGATGCCCAGACGGCGCCAACCTTGATCGGGCAGGTCGACGAGGACGGACGGATCGAACATGGCCGGTTCGGACACGATGGGCTCCAGCAGACCGACGGGGTGCGCCATCCTGCCAGAGACGCCGACCGGTCTCAACCCACCGGATCTCGCGCGAGGCGGAATCCGATATCGGGCGCGGTGCGGTCGGTGGGCACGATCTCGCGCGTCCACAGTGGCCGGCCCTGTTCGTTGCCCGTCAGGAACGAGCCGCCGCGCACCACGCGGCGGGCGGTGCGGCCGAAAGCGTTGGTCGACGTCCACTCGCGCACGCCGCCGGCCAGGTCGCGCACGCCGTAGGGCGAGCAGTCGTAGCCGAAGCGGCCCACGGGGGGCGGCCAGGGCCCGCGCCACGTCGCCGGGCACGCGGTGAACGACGGCTCGAAGCTCGACCCCCAAGGGAAGACCCGCCCCTCGGTGCCGCGCGCCGCCTTCTCCCACTCCTCTTCGGTGGGCAGGCGATACGAGACGCCTTCCTGCTCGCCGCGCCAGCGGCAATAGGCCTGGGCGTCTTCGGCGGTGATGCCCACGACCGGGGTGTCGGGCGTCCAGCCCTCGTCTTCGGGCAGCGAGTAGACGCCGCGCCCGTCGATGCGCCACAGCGGGCGACGACCGTCGTGGGTGCGCGGCACGCGGCGCAGGGCCTCGCCGGGCGTCGTGCGGGCCAGGGTATTGACGAAGTCGAGGTAAAGCGCCGCAGTGACCGGCACCACCGCGATGAGGAAGTCGGGCAGCGCCTGCTCCATCGGCGGCAGGTACGGGTGGCGCGTGCTGCCGAAGCGGAAGGTGCCGGCGGGCACATGCACGAAGCCGGCCGGTACCATGCCGGCGCGCAGCATGCGCAGCCGCAGGCGAGCGCAGCGACCGGGTTCAACCACCACCGTCGTGCTGAGGGTCTCGCGGTCGGGCGCCTGTGCGGCGAGGCGATAGATGCCCGCCGGCAGCTGGTCGATCTTGACCGGCGCCGGGCCCAGATCCTGCGGCTCGCCCTCGACCAGCCGCGGCGCCTGCTCGCCGTAGCGCCAGATCCACACCCGCGCGCCCTGCGGCGTCAGCTCGGCGTGCAGGCTGCCCTCGCCCGCGCAGAGCTGGGCATAGCGGCCGTCGTCGTACAGCGAGAGCATGCGCCGGTAATAGGCGGCGCGGCCTTCTTCGCCGCGGCTCTGCGCCTGCTCGTGCCGCGTGAGGTACAGGTCGCAGAGCATGCGCCGCGCCTGCACGTTGTCGGGCGCCAGCGCGACCGCTTCGGTCAGCGCCTGCACCGCCTGGGCGAAGGTCTCCGAGATCTGCACGTGCAGCCGCTTGAGCTCCATCTCGGCGCGCCACGCGGTCGTCTTCACCTCGGGCGGGTCGGTCGGCTCCAGACGCGCCCAGGCGGTGTGCATCTCGTCGCTGACCAGCGCCGCGTCCTCGAGCAGGCTCTCGTGGCGGGTGATGGCCTGCATGCCCTTCTTGAGAAGCGCGTCGCCGCGGCCGGCCAGCGAGGGCGGCGCGCCGCCCGAGGTCGGCGAGTCGAGGAAGCCGCGGATGGCCTCGGCCAGCGCGCGCGCGTTGGGGTACCGCTCGGCTTGATCGCGGGCCAGGCAGCGCAGGCAGATCTGCTCCAGCTCCGGCGGCACCACGCGCTCGGGCGCGCGCTCCTGCGGCGACACCACGCGCTCCTTGAGCACGCGGTTGACGATCTCGCGGTTGCTCTTGCCGGCAAACGGCGGCCGCAGCGTCAGCAGGTGGTAGAGGATGGCGCCCAGCCCGTACACATCGGTGCGCTGATCGACCTGATCGATCATGCCCATCGCCTGCTCGGGCGCCATATACGCCGGGGTGCCGATGATCTGGCCGTGCACCGTCTTCCACCGCTCGCTCGTCGAGCGCGTCGAGCGCGTCGCGGCGCCGATGATCTTGCACAGGCCCCAGTCGAGCAGCACCACCTCGCCGAAGTCGCCGAGCATCACGTTCGACGGCTTCAGGTCGCGGTGCACGACCTGCCGGGTATGGGCATAGGCCACCGCGAGGCAGAGCTGGTGAAAGACGTTGAGCAGCCGCATCGGCCCGAATTGCTGCTCGATCTGCGGCTCGTTGCGGCGCAGGCCCGAGATGACGTCCTTGAGGCTGCGGCCCTCGATGCGGCGCATCACAAACGCCACCTGATCGCGCAGGCGGCCCAGCTCGTAGACCGGCATCACGTTGGGGTGCTGAAGCTGCCCGGTGACCTGCGCTTCTTCCAGGAACCGCACACGATCCAGGTCGCGCGCGCTCGACTTGCGCAGGATCTTGATCGCCACCGGGCGGCCGAGGTGCAGATCCCAAGCGGCGAGAATGCGCCCCATCGCGCCGCGGGCGATCTCGCCTTGCAGTTCGAAGCGGGGGGTGATGTCGACGAGGCGCGAGATCAGCTCATCGACGCTTGGCTCTTCGACCACCGTCGTGACCGAGGTGTGGTCTTCGGCGTGACCCGAGGGCGCAAAGATGGGGCTGGACGAGTCGTCTTCTTCGAGCAACGCGCTGATCTGATCAAACGTCAGGCCGGCCTGCAGCAAGACCTCTTCGGGGTGGCCATGGCCGCTGCGCAGCGCCTGCTCAACCATCGCGAAGGTGGTCGGCGGAAGTTGCACGCGGGACCGGAGCCGGTGGAGCAGCGCGGCGGCGTCGATCATGGCGCCACGATAGCCGAGAGATACAGACGGTGAAAGTGCAGAACGGCCCGGCGGCCCCGCCGGTGGCCGCTTGCGGCAAGGCCCTTGCGCAAGGCGGGGTCTCTCCTTAGTTTCGCGGGGATGCGGCGCGTCCCCCAGCACGGCTCCGAGCGCGCACCGGTCTGCGCTGACCGGGCGGTGCGCCCATGATGATGGATCTGCTCGCGCGCAAGCACTTCGAGCGCGGCCGCCAGTTCGAGTTGCAGGATCGCATCGACGAAGCGGTGGACGCCTATGAGCGGGCCTGCGCGCTTGAGCCGACGTTTGCCGATCCGTACCTGGCGCTCGGGCGCATTCATGGCACACGCGGCCAATTTCAGTCGGCGCTTGAGATGCTCGATCAGGCGGTCGAGCGCAGCGACGATCCGCAGATTCGTGAGTGGCGGGGCTATGTGCTCGGCCGGCTGCGCCGCTATGAAGACGCGCTGCGCGATTACCGAGCCGTCGCCGAAGCGGGCGAGCCGGGCGTGCTGGTCAACTTGGGGCGCATGCTGCTGGCGCTCAATCGGTACGACGAGGCCGAGGGCACGCTGAAGGGCACCGATGACGAGGCCGGCCAGCAACTGCTGCGCGCGCTGCCGCGGTATCGCGAGTTCCACGGCGAGCGCATGGACGATGCGCGGACCACCCGATACCTCTTCGGACGCACCCTGGTGCTCGGCACGCTGGGCGACGGCGGCTTGCGGCTGGTCGGCCATCGCTATCAGCTGCTGACCGAGCGCCATATCGCGGTCACCGTGCGGCGGCTGCTCTGGCTCAACGAAGAGATGCGCTTCGGGTTCGAGGCGGTCGGGGGCGAGGGCCCGATGCACGGGCCGCTGGCGCGCGCGGTCGCCGAGCTTTGCGGCCTGCCCTATCGCGCGAAGCCGCAGCCGTTTGAGCGGGTGCTGCTGTGCAGTGCGGTGGTCAAAGGCTCAGCCGAGGCGGCGCGCATCGAAAAACCCTGGCGCGAGGCGCGCACGCGCTTGCTGCATTTTGCGCTGGGCCTGGTGCCCGACGCGGATCCCGATGAAAACGAGCCGGCGATCGTGGGCTATGTGGGCCGCTGCGCGCCGTTCTGGTACCGCGTCGAGCATTACTCGCGGCTGGTGCAGGCCGATGGGGCGAACCCCGATGGACCGTGGCCCGGCTTTGAGGTCGGCCCGGCTTATGTGGATCCGAATGGTGACCGAGTGGTCGCAAGACTGATCGAAGCCTGCCGCACCGACGAGGCCGACCCCCTCGCCGAGGTGGTCTTTGCGTGGTACCAGCGCCATGATCAGGTGCGGGCCTACG
>JAGQJJ010000461.1 GCA_020430675.1 Myxococcales bacterium | reverse complement strand
TCGATGACCGCGACCACGTCCTGCACGCTGTCGGCGAGCAGCGTGCCAAGCAGCCAGCCGCGCACCTTGGCCGCCGCTTCGGTGCTGGGCACAAACGCCTTGAACACGGCAAATGAGACGGCGAGCAGCGGCACCATCGAGAGCACGGTGGTGAACGCCAGCGAGGCCGCGGCGCGCAAAGCCTGCGGGCTGACGAGCTGGCGGCCGATCTCGATGGTCAGCTCGATCGCCCGGGCGGCCCAGCCAATCCAAGGCAGGCCACGCCGCATCGAGAAATCATGCAGGCGGTCGATCCACGCGCGAAACAGCTCAAGCATCGGGCGAGCATAGCTCGAAGCCGCACCGAACGCGACGTCGCGAGCGTGGTTCGGGCGTCCTCTCGCGAGGGGTGAGGTGGTAGAATCCCGGACCCCCGAACGCCGGAGCTGCCATGCGTCGATCGATCCCCCTGTGGTGCCTTTTGTCCTTCGCGGCAGGCTGTGATGACGAGCCCGCGTCGACCGCTGCCGATGCTCGCGTTGACGCGGCGCCGCAGCCCGACGCCGCCCCGATGCGAGACGCCGCGCCCATGCCCGACGCCGCGCTGCCCGACACGGCGCTGCCCGACGCCGCGCCCGACGCGATGCCCTGCGAGCCGCCCGAGTCCTGCCCCGAGGGTCAGCGCCTGGTCGGCTGCGAGTGCCTGCGCAACGTCGACCGCCGCTGCATCACCGACGCGGACTGCCGGCCCGAAGAGACATGCAATGAAGTCCAACGGCTGCACATCTGCATCTATGAGCCACCGCCGACGCGCATCTGCCCCGGCCCCGACTGCCCCGCCGGCGCTGACTCGGCGCTGTTCGCCGCCGCGGTGAGCAAGGTCATCACGCCCGACGGCTTCGAAATCGCCGCGCCCGCGGGCCTCGACGGCGCCGAGATCAACTTCACCCCGCCCTTTGGCGAGGGCCAATGGCTGGACTGCGGCCTCGACGCGCTCTGCCCCGACGACGACGGCTACCCGGGCCCCGACGAGGGCGAGGGCGACGGCAAGATGCAGGGCATCTGGATGGCCGGCTTCAGCAGCGGCCGCCCGGCGACGCTGTGTCCGCCCGAGCGCATCGGCTGCGACGGCGTGGATTGCTGCGTGTCGAAGTGGGCCCACGACGACCTGAACGCCCAGATCGTGGTCATCCGCCAGAACGGCCTCACCGTGGCTTTTGCCGCGCTCGACGTGGTCGGTTTCTTCCACAGCGACATCGAGCGCATCCGCGAGATGGTCGAGCCGCTGGGCGTCGATCTGCTGATCACGGGCTCGACGCATAGCCATGAAGGCCCCGACACCGCGGGCCAGTGGGGGCCCGGCAACCCGCTGCCGGCCTATACCGGCCGCGACCCGCGCGTGCTGCAGAAGATCCAGGCGCAGGTGGTCGATGGCATCGCCGAGGCGCTCGGCGCGCTGGCGCCGGCCAATGTGCAGGCGGGCGTCATCGACACCGGCGTGCGCGGCCTTTCGATCACCGATAGCCGCACCCCCTACATCTTCAATGACGACCTGCCGGTCGTGCACCTGACCAACGCCGAGACCGGCGCGGCGATCGCGACTATGGCCAGCTTCGGCATGCACGCCGAGGTGCTGTGGTCGGACAACCAGTTGCTGACCGCCGACTACTTCGGCTTCGCCCGCAAGTACATCCGCCAGGGCCTCGAAGCGGTGGTCGACATCGACGGCGTCGAGAAGCCGGCGCTGCCCGGCACCGGCGGGGTGGTGGTCTTCTTCGCCGGCACCGTGGGCGGCCTGATCAACCCCGGCCGCGGCGGCGCGCTCGACTACGCGGGCAACGCGCCGGCCGAGGTGCACTCGTTCGAGGCCGCCGACGCGGTGGGCCAGACGCTCGCCGCCCATGTGCTCACCGGCCTGCGCGACGGCCGAATCGCCCCGGTCGAAGCCAGCGGCCTGACCTTCGCCACCCGCCGCTACCTGCTGCCCATCGCCAACCGCGCCTTCCAGCTCGCTTCGATCGCCCGCGAGCTGATCATCCGCGACGTCTACAACGTGGCGCTCATCGGCGGCGCGACCGTGCCCGGCGAACCGATGGTGCAATCGCAGGTCGCCGTCGTGCGCCTGGGCCCGATCACGTGGTTCACCGCGCCCGGCGAGGCCTTCCCCGAGTCGCTGGTCGGCGGCTTCCCCGGGCGGCCGACCACGCGCAGCCCGGTCATCGGCGACGTGGCCGAGCACCGCGCCGCCGCCGTCTGCGGGGCCGATGGCCTGCCGGTTGAAGGCGGCGATCAGCCGTGCGTGGTGCGGCCCGACCAGGAGAACCCGCCCGACTGGGACGCCGCGCCCATGCCACCGTACGGCTACGACGTGGTGCCCGGCGAAGTGCCGTTTTTCATCGGCCTGGGCATGGACTTCCTCGGCTATCTGGTGCCCGACTACGACTTCCAGGCGGTCGACTTCGGCGAGGCGCCGGGCGATCACTACGAAGAGAGCAATAGCGTGGGCATCGAGAGCGCCCGCCGCTGGTGGACGCATCTCAACGAGGTGGCTGACGCGGTCCGCTGAAGGCCGTCAGCTTCCGCGGCGGCGCCGACGGCGCGGGCGGCCGCGCTTGTGCTCGGGATCGCCTGGCACGTGCTCGTCGAGCTGCGCGCGCCACGCGGCGTGGTGGCCATCGGTCAGATCGCCGGCCTCGGCGCGCAGCTTGGCGAACGTGGCGATCGCATCATACTCGGGGTCGCGCGCCAGCGCGGCGCGGCCCCCCCGGCGATTGGGCGGCCGCTCGATGCGGAACTGGCCCTCCAGCACCCGCACCACCGTCTCGATCGTGCGCCGCGGCACGCTCAGCCGGCGCGCGATCGGCAGGGTGAGGGCCTCGGCGAGCGGGCGATGATCGTCGAGCGACGGCCGCTGCGGCATCGCCTCGATCAGCGCGCGGAACATCGGCCAGTACAGCGCGGCCAGCAGCAGCCCGTGCGGCGTGGGCGCGTCATCGGCAAAGCGGCGGTCGATGCCTTCGAGCAGCGCGCGCACGATGGCATGGCCCGCCTCGCCGGTGCGCGCGAAATAGCCGCAAAGCTCAGGCACCAGCAGCTCGAGCAGCCGCAGCTCGTCGAGCAGGGTGATGCTGGCCGCCGCGCCGCCGCTCCAGAGCATGCGGATCAGCTCTTCATACAGGCGGGGCACCGCCGCCTTGCACAGCTCGCCACGCTCGGCCAGCACCGCCTCGCGACCGGCGTCGTCGAGCGAAAAACCGAGTCGCGCCGCAAACTTGGCCGCGCGCAACATGCGCACTGGATCCTCGCGGAAACGCACGACCGGGTCGCCGATGGTGCGCAGCACACGCGCGTCGAGATCGGCGAGGCCGCCGACGTAATCGATCACCTCATCGGTCGCCGGGTCATAAAACAGCGCGTTGACCGTGAAGTCGCGGCGATGGGCGTCGCTGGCCGGGGTGCCGAACTGGTTGTCGTCAACGATCAGCGTCGTTTCGCCATTGGGCGCCGGCTTGGCGCGGAAGGTCGCCGTCTCGATGACCAGCCCGTTCTCGCCGAGGATATGCGCCAGCCGGAAGCGGCGACCGATGAGGCGGCACCGCCGGAACAGGCGCCGAATCTCGGCCGGGCGGGCCGAGGTGACGACGTCGAAGTCCTTGGGCTGCCGGTCGAGCAGCAGGTCGCGCACGCTGCCGCCGACCAGATAGGCGTGGAAACCAAAGTCATACAGGCGGCGCAGCACGCGCAGCGCGTCGCGTTCGATGTCGCGGCGCTTGATGCGGTGCTCGCGAAGGCGGATCGGCTCGGCGTGGTCCATGCGCTGGCAATGTAATGGTTTGCGAGAACAATGCAATCGCCCGAATTTTTGATCGCGTGGCGCTTTTCTGCGCAACACCCGCCCGATCCGTGCCGATTGAACTCTAGGGAGCAAGCAACTACGCTGCTTCACCCAGTCCCGGCGCGTCGGCGACACCGACCGTCGGTGAACGGCAAAGGAGACTCATGTCGAGCGTCAACAAGGTGATCCTGATCGGCAACCTGGGCGCCGATCCCGAAGTGCGCTACACGCCGGGCGGGCAGCCGGTGGCCAACCTGCGGATCGCCACGAACGAGGTCTGGAACGATCGCGACGGCAACCGCCAGGAACGCACCGAGTGGCACAACGTGGTGGTCTGGGGCAAACAGGCCGAGCACTGCGGGCAGTACCTGTCAAAGGGCCGCCAGATCTACGTGGAAGGCCGCCTGCAAAGCCGCGAGTACACCGACCGGGATGGCAATAACCGCCGCGTCTGGGACGTGGTCGCCTCGCAGATCACCTTCCTCGCCGGGCGCGAGGGCGGCGGTGGCTGGGAAGGCGGTGGCGGTCAGGGCGGCGGCGGCGGAGGTGGCCGCGGCGGCGGCGGTGG
>JAGQJJ010000460.1 GCA_020430675.1 Myxococcales bacterium | reverse complement strand
AGCCCGCCGCTGACCGAGCACCTCGCCGACGCCGACCAGATTGTCGAAGCGATCGGCCTGCTCGGTGTGCTCGGGGCCGGGCGGGAAGGGGCAGCCGTCGTAGGCGCCGTCGGCGTCGCGGTCCTGGTAGACGGTGAAGTGGAAGCGCCCGTCGGGCAGCGCATCGAGGTTCACCTCGATGGGCCAGCGCTCGACCACATCGGCGAGCAGCAGGTCATCGCGCCGTTCACCGGCGGCGTCTTCGATGAGCAGGCGAATGGGTCCGGTGGGCGCGCCCTCGGCGGCGGCGACCGAAGACTGCACGCGCAGGGTGAACGAGGTCGGGGCGGGGTTCTCGGGGCGGCCCGCGTCGGCGGAGACCGGCTCGTCGACCGGTTCGGCCTCTTCACAGGCGCACAACGCGCCCGTCAGGACCAACAGACCAATCAGGGGGAAGGAGTGATGCATCGCGCTCACGGGTCATGGCGTTAGCAGGGATCGTGCCGCCGACGCCTCTGCATGCGGTTTACCCCTATGTTCAAGCACTTGGCAAATCGAGGCCCCCAAAGGCAGGGCGCGCCGATCTGACATCGATGTCAGCGTGGACGCAGCGGCTACGCGGTTTTGAGTTTTCGCGGGGCGGCCCGCGGGGTATGTCGATGGGCATGCAACCCCTCCTCGGCGCCATCCTCGCTGCGGGCGAGGGCACGCGGCTGCGGCCCTTGTCGGATCATCTGCCCAAGCCGCTGGTGCCGCTCGGTGGGCGCCCGCTGCTCGAACATGCGCTCGACGCGCTCGCCGCGCTGGGCGTGCAGCGGGTGGGCATCAACGCCTTTCACCTGGCCGACGCCGTGCCGCGCGGGCTGGCCCATCGGCCCGAGACCATCGACTACGTCTTCGAGCAGACGCTGCAAGGCACCGGCGGGGGGCTGCGCGGCATCGCGGCGGTGCTGCCGCGCGGCACGATGGTCGCCATCAACGGCGACGCGCTCTTCGACTTCGACCTGGCCCCGCTGCTGGCCCGCCATCGCGCCCGCGGCGCCATGGCGACGCTGGTGCTGCGCGAGGTGCCGCCCGACGCGCCTTTTGGTCGAGTGGGCATCGACGCCGGGGGCCGCCTGCAGCGCATCGCTGAGATCGACGGCCCCGAGCCGGCGCGGGCCGAGCGCTTCGGAGCCTATACCGGGGTGCAGTTCATCGAGCCGGCGCTGCTCGACGCGCTGCCCGACGGACCGTCCGACGTGCTGCGCAGCGCCTATCGCGCCCGCCTCGCCGAGCGCGCGCCGCTGTATGGCGACTTTGCACCGCAAGGCTCGCTCTGGCTCGATGTGGGCACGCCCGATCGCTATCTGGAGGCCCATTATGCGTTGCTCAGCGGCCAGCTCACCGCGCCCCATCTGCCGCCCGCCGACGCCCAGGGCCGGCGCATCTCACCGGCGGCGCACATCGACGTCGGCGCGCGCCTCATCGGCCCCTGCGCGGTGCTCGCGGGCGCGCGCGTCGAGGCCGGCGCGCAGGTCGGCCCTGGCGCGTTTGTCGACCAAGGCGCGGTGATCCGTGGCGGGGCCATCGTTGAAGCGTGCGTGGTGTGGCCCGGCGCCGAAGTCACCGGGACGCAGCGCCAGACCGTGGTGCTCGCCCGGACCTACTCGGGGTCGTAGCGGATGAGGATGACCGTGATGTTGTCGGTGCCGCCGTTTTCGTTGGCGGCTTCGATCAGCCGGTCGCAGTAGGCGTCGAGATCGCCGCTGGCGCGCATGATCTCTTCCATCTGCTCATCGGTGACCATGCCCGACAGGCCGTCGGAGCAAAGCAGATAGATGTCGCCGGTCTGCGGCGCCTCGTGCATCACGTCGACCTGCACGGTCTCTTTCATGCCGAGCGCGCGCACGATCACGTTCTTGTGCGGGAACGCCTCGATCTCTTCGGGCGTCAGCTGCCGCATCTTGATGTAATCGTTGAGCAGCGAGTGGTCTTCGGTGAGCTGGGTCAGCTTGCCGGCGCGAAAGCGGTAGACCCGGCTGTCGCCGACGTGGCCGATATAGCAGACATCATTGCTGAAGAAGGTCACCACGATGGTGGTGCCCATGCCCTTGAGCTTGGCGTCGCGCGAGGCCGATTCGAAGATGCGCCGGTTGCTCAGCTTGATGCCGGTGACGACCCGGTTCTCTTCGTACTTGCGGCCCTTCTCCATCTTGTAGGGCCACGTGATCTCGTCGTCTTCGCCGGTGGCCCGGAAGAAGTCGGCGAGCGTCTCGACCGACATCTGGCTGGCCACCTCGCCCGAGGCGTGCCCCCCCATGCCGTCGGCGACGATGAAGAGGTTCTGCTCGCGGAAGAGGCGAAGGCTGTCCTCGTTGTGGTTCCGCTTCATGCCCACATGCGTGCGGCCGGCGGAGGTCAGCTTCATGGCGGCTTTCCCTTGTCCGTAGAGAACGCGTGCGGTCACGGCCCGTCGCCCGATGCCGCGAGCCCGTCGCGCAAGCGCACCTCGGCGCTGTCGCGCGAGACGAAGACCAGCTCCGCCTCGTTGAGCCCATCCACGCGCAGCGACGTGCGCGCAACGCGGGCGACCAGCACCTGCGCTTCGCCTTGACCCAAGTGATCGAGCGCCGCGTCGGGCACGCTCACCTCGCCCTCGGCCCCGCGGCAGATCACGCCCACCGTCCACGGGCCGGCGTCGCGCGACAACACGACAAACGCCTCGCCGCCCGACCACTGCACCCGCAGGCCCTGTTCGTCGAGCGCCATGTCTTCGAGTCGCACCGGCTCGGGCGCGTGCACCGCACCGCTCAGGCCACCGAGCTCGTCGCCGGCGGCGTCGAGGTGATACAGGCCGCCGGGCTGATAGGGCAGCGCTTCGGGCGCGTCGGCGTCGTAGACCACGCCGCTGAGCGCAAACGAGACGGGCGGAAGATCGCGGGGCGCGAGATGCAACGCGGGCAGGCCGGGCACCGGGGCGGTGATGTTCAATTCGCCGACGCTCAGCAGGTCGAAGCTGCTGCCGGCGGGCGTCTCATGCGGCGCGGTGACCAGGCGGCACCCGCTGCGGGGCGGCGCGTCGACCAGCCAGGCCTGCTCGGGCAGCGTCAGCGCGTGCAGGGCGACCGAGCGGCTGGGGGCCCGCCAGGCGATCATCTGCCCGCTGACGGCCACGCCGGTTTCGCCCCGGTCATGGGTGAGAATGACCAGCCCCGACCGCGCGCTGGCCGTGCCCTCATCGCCCGCCGGGGTGGCGGCATCGGGCTCGGAGCCCTCGGGACTGCACGCGGCGAAAGCGAGCGTGAGACCGAGAACGGCGGTGCGGTGGACCTGCATGATGACGTAAATCTATGTCCGAGCCGAGACGAGACGCAAGGTCGTGCCGCAAGCCGCCCCCAAAACGCAAGTCTTTCCGCCCATGAACGCGCGATGAAATCCCGTCGGATCGAGATCGGCTGGGGTCGGCGGCCCCGCTGGATCGACGTGCCGGGAAACGCCGTCGAGGTCTCGGCGCCGCCCTCGCCGCCGCCGATGGCGTGGTCGACCGCGGTCGAGGCCGCGCTTTTGGCGCCGATCGGCTCGCCGCCGCTGGCCGCGCTTTGTCAGCAGGTCCGCCGCGTCTGCGTGATCGTGCCCGATGACACCCGCAAGGACGTCGCCGGCCAGCTGCTGCCCCTGATCCGGCCGCACCTGGGCGCCGCGGCGGTGACGGTGGTGGTCGCGAGCGGCAAGCATCCGCCCGGTCCGGCGCCCGCGGGCGGCTTCAGCCACGATGCCCGCGCCGCCGATCTGGTGCCGGTCGGGCGCACGGCCTGGGGCACCGAGGTCGCCTATCCGCCTGCGGTGCTCGACGCCGACCTGCGCGTGCTGCTCGGCGAGATTCGCCCGCATTATTTCGCCGGCTACGCGGGCGGGGCCAAGCTGCTCTTCCCCGGCGTGGCCGCCGAGGCGGGCATCTGGCACAACCACCGGCTCAAAGCGGCGCCCGGCGCGCGCCTGGGCGTCGTCGATGGCAACCCCTGCCGCGCCGATATGGAGGCCGCGGCGGCGCTGGCGGGCCCCGCGTTCATCGTCAACATCGTGCGCGGCCTGCACGGCGAGCCGGTCTTTGCCGTCGCCGGCGACCCCATCGCCGCCCACCGCGAGGGCGCCCGGCGCGCGGGCCCCATCTTCGAATGCACCGCACCGGGTCCGGTCGACGTGGTGCTGGTCTCGGACCGCCACCCGGTCACGATGAACCTCTATCAAGCCTGCAAGCTGCTGCCGCCCGCCGGCCCGCTGCTCGCCGAGGGCGGCACGATCATCGTCGCCGCCGAATGCGCCGACGGCATCGGCCCGGTCGAGGTGATCAACGAGGCGATCTACCGCCTGGGCAGCGTGCACAGCCTGCCCGCAAAGCACCGCGTGCTGCTGGTCTCATCGCAGCCGCCC
>JAGQJJ010000459.1 GCA_020430675.1 Myxococcales bacterium | reverse complement strand
GCCGGCGTGACCGTGCGCGACCCGGGCCTGATGGCGCTGGCCGCCGACGTGGTGCGCGCGCTGCGCTGGCGCGGGCCCTGCGAGATCGAGGCCCTGCGCGACGCCGCGGGGCGCTTCTGGCTGGTCGAGGTCAACCCGCGCTTCCCCGCGTGGGTCGATCTGACCGCGGGCGCCGGCCGCAACCTGCCGCTGATGGCGGTGCGCCTCGCCGCGGGCGAGCCGGTCGACGCCGACCTGGGCTATGCCGTGGGCGCCGCGTTTGTGCGCATCTCGACCAATCTGCAAGTGAACATCGCCGACCTCGCACCCATGTCGACGCTCGGCGAAGTCTTCCACACCGATTCTTCCGACTCCGACTCCGACTCGAAAGCGAGCAACGCATGACCGCCACGACCCAAGAGAAGCCGGCCTATCAACGGCCGACCCTTCAGCGCCACCGCAGCGGCGCGATGAACAAGATGGGCGCGCTGCCGGCGTGCAAGCCGCAGCCGAGCATCGACGGCGTGTCGGTCGACTCGCTGGTCGAGCGGTATGGCTCGCCGCAGTTCGTCTACAGCCAGCGCACGCTCGAAGACCAGTACCGGCGACTGCGCGACGCGATGGTGCGCTACTACCCGCGGGTGCAGCTCGCGTGGTCCTACAAGACCTGCTATCTCGACGCGGTGTGCCGCGTGTTCCATCGCGAGGGCGCCTATGCCGAGGCGGTCTCGGGCATGGAGGTCGAGAAGGCGCTGCGCAATGGCGTGCCGATGAACCAGATCGTCTTCAACGGGCCGCACAAGGAGCCCGAGATGCTGGAGAAGGCGCTGCTCGGCGGGGCGATGGTCAACATCGACCACTTCGACGAGATGGCGCAGATCGAAGCCATGGCCGAGAAGCTCGGCATCGTGCCCAAGGTGGGCATTCGGTTGAACATGGCCGCTGGCGTGACGCCCCGGTGGGATCGCTTCGGCTTCAACCTCGACTCGGGCCAGGCCTGGGACGCGGTGCGCCGGCTGCTCGGCGGGCGCAAGCTTCAGCTCGCCGGGCTGCACTGCCATCTCGGCACGTTCATCCTCGACGTGGATGCCTATCGCGAGGGCGCGGCCAAGGTCGCGGCCTTTGCCAACCGGCTGCGCGCCGAGCTGGGCATCGTGCTCGATTACATCGACCTGGGCGGCGGCTTTGCCTCGAAGAACCGGCTGAAGTCGCAGTACCTGCCGGCCGAGCAGGTGACGCCTTCGTTCGAGCAGTACGCCGAAGCCATCGGCGGCGGCCTGAGCGAGCTGGACTACTGGCATGATGAGATGCCATTGCTGCTGCTCGAGACCGGCCGCGCGCTGGTCGATGAGGCGGGCACGCTGGTCGCGACGGTCATCGCAAACAAGCGGCTGGCCGATGGCCGGCGCGCGGTGGTGCTCGATGCCGGGGTGAACGTGCTGTTCACGGCCTACTGGTATCGCTATGAGATCGTGCCGACGACACCGGTGCACGGGGTGCCCGAGCCCACGGTGCTGTTCGGCCCGCTGTGCATGAACATCGACGTGGTCTGCGAGAACCTGCTGCTGCCGCCGCTGCCGGTGGGCACGAAGGTGCTCGTCGGGCCGGTGGGCGCCTATAACGTCACGCAGTCGATGCAGTTCATCCACCTGCGGCCGGCGGTGACGATGATCGCGCCCACCGGCGAGCACGCGGTGATCCGGCGCGCCGAGACGCTTGACGATCTGGTGATCGGCGAGTCGGTGCCGGCCTGGATCGACGACGCGCCGGTGGCGGCGCCTTCGCTGCCGGCGCCCGCGCCGCGCATTCTGCACTGAGGGGAGCGATGCCATGTCTGCCCATGCGATGGCATCGCCCGTTCCGGCGGCGGCCCAAGAGCTGCGCCGGTTGGACGCGGTGAGTGTGAAGGCACCGCCCTGGCTGCGCTTCGGCGTCGAGGCGGTGCTGCGAAGCTACGCGCAGGTGCTGTTCTCGCGCTCGGCGGCGCTGGGCGCGATCTTGATGGCGGCGACGTTTGTGGTGCCTTCGGTGGGCGCCATCGGCCTGCTCGGCGTGGCGCTCTCGTCGGCGCTGGCGCTGGTCATGCGCATGGACCGCGAGGCGGTGCGCGAGGGGCTGCTCGGCTACAACGCGCTGCTGGTCTTCCTGGCGATCGGCGCCACCCTCGACCGCTCGCCCGCGTTTTTTGTGCTGGCGGGCGTGACGGCGATGTTGGTGGTGCTGCTGCACGTCGGCCTCGCTGGCGCGCTGGGCTATCACTTCCGGCTGCCGGTGCTCTCGGTGCCGTTCATCGCGGTCACCTGGCTGGTCACCGCAGCGGTGCCACATATTCGTGGCATGGCCTTCACCGGCCACCCCCCGGCGCTCGATCTGGGCGCGTTTCCGGGCCCGGCGCTGGTCGACACCTTCTTGCGCTCGCTGGGCGCGATCTTCTTCCAGCCGCATTGGTTGGCCGGACTGCTGGTTCTGGTCGCGCTGCTGGCCTTCAGCCGCATCGCCACGGTGCACGCGCTGATCGGCTTTGCGGTCGCGGTGGCCGCCGATACCTGGCTGTTCAACTTCCCGCCCGACATGGTGCACCTGTACATCGGGTTCAACTTCATCGCGACGGCGATCGCGGTTGGCGGCATCTTCTATGTGCCCGGCCGCGCCTCGCTGCTGCTGGCGGCGGCGAGCAGCCTGACCAGCGGGCTGGTCGCAGTGGGTCTCTTGACCTGGCTCGCGCCGGTGGGCATGCCCTTGCTGGCGGTGCCTTTCAATCTGGTGGTGCTGACCACGCTCTATGCCTTGGGGCTGCGCGGCGCCCAGGCGCTGCCGCGGCCCGCGGCGCTGGTCGGGGCCTCGCCCGAAGAGAACCTGAACCATGACCGGACGCGGGTGCAGCGCTTTCGCAACAGCCTGCCCATCGCGCTGCGGCTGCCGTTTCGCGGTACCTGGGTCTGCACGCAAGGCAATGACGGCGCGCATACCCATCGCGACGCCTGGCGGCATGGCCTCGACTTCGAGGTCGCCGACGCCGAAGGCAAGCGGCATCGCAATGAAGGCAACGCGCTGACCGATTGGCTGTGCTATCGCCTGCCGGTCTGCGCGCCGGCGGCGGGCACCGTGATCAAGGTGGTCGATGGCATCCCTGACAATGCCATCGGGCAGGTGGATACCCGGCGGCCGTTTGGCAACGCGATCATCGTGCAACACGCGCCGGGCCTGTATTCGATGATGGCGCACCTGTCGCCGGGCACGTTGCAGGTGGCCGAGGGCCAGCCCGTCGCCGCCGGTCAGGTGCTTGCGCTGTGCGGCAACTCGGGGCGCTCGCCGGTGCCGCATCTGCATGTGCAGTTGCAGGCGGCGCCCATCGTGGGCCATGGCACCCTGCCGATCGCCTTTCATGGCATCGTGGTCGACGCGGGCGAAGCGCCGGCGCTGGCCATCGAGCATCTGCCGATCGAGGGCGAGCGGGTGAGCAATCCGCAGCGCGCGGCCGATCTGGCTGAAGCTTTTGCCTTCGTGCCGGGCAGCCGCCACACCGTCACTGTGCGGTCGGGCGATGAGGAGTGGCAGGAAGAGATCATCAGCGAGCTGGACCTGCTCGGCAACCGCAGCCTGCGCTGCGCTTCGCGGGGCAGCAAGCTGTGGTTCGAAAACCGGGGCGACGCTTTCGTCGCCTATGACCACGTCGGGCCGCGCGACGGCGCCCTGTTTGCGCTGTATGCGACGCTCTCGAAGGTGCCGTTCGACGCCCGTGACCTGGCCTGGCATGACTTTGTCAACCCGCGGCGGCTGAGTCGCTCGCCGCTGGCGTGGCTGATGGATGCCGCGCAGGCTTTCATCAGCGCCAGCGACCAGCGCGTCGACGCCGAGGCGGTGCGGCGACCGGACGCGGTGCGCATCACCGCGCGCGCCGAGCCGCGGCGGCGATGGCATCGCCGGGTTGAAGCGGAAGCCATCGTGCGCCCGGGGCAAGGCATCGAGCAGATCAAGGCCATCGTCGGGGGCCGCGCCCTCGAGACCCGATGGGAGGTGGCGCGATGAGATGGCTCCTGCTGATGCTTGTGCCTTCGTTGGCGATGGCATCGCCCTGGCCGCCGACGGTGGGCGAGCTGCCCGAATCGCTGCAACCCCTCTACGACGAAGCGGTGCGGTACCCCGATGATTACGGCGCGCTGAGCCGCCTGGGCGCCGCGGCCGAACAGGCGGGCGAACCGGCGCTGAGCCTGGCCGCCTGGACGCGCGCCGCCGAGGTCTCGGACGGCAACCTTGAGTCGAGCCTGGCCCGCATCGGGCCGCTCTTGACCTTGGGCGATCAGGCCGGGGCCACCGACGCGGTCGCCTCGCTTGTGGCGGCGCATCCCGACAGCGCGGCGGTGGCGCTGGCCGAAGCGCGCGTGCATCGGGCCCACTGGTCGCCGATGATCGCCGCCGAGCGCACCGCCGACGCG
>JAGQJJ010000458.1 GCA_020430675.1 Myxococcales bacterium | reverse complement strand
GCGCCTCAACATCGAAGCGATCGACCTCGACACGGGCCGCCGCGCGGTCGTGCGCGACCATCTGTCCGACCTGCGCGACGATGACCCCTTCACCGGCCCCGTGGTCAGCCGGCTCGGGCAGGCCCACCTCCCGCTCGCCCGTCTCGTCGGCTCGGTGCTGCTCTTCAGCGACCACCCGGTGGGCCGGGCTCGAGGGGCGCCGCTTTTTGCGCCGGCCTTTCGCGCGGTGCCGGCGATGCACGCGGTCACCGATGACTTCGAGGGCCCAGCGCTGCCAGAGGCGACCGCCGAGCTGCTCAAGCGCGTGCGCCGCCCGCTGCGCGCGACGCTGACGGTGCGGCGCGGCGCCGACGCGAGCGACGACACGATGGCGCCGGTGCACTTCGTCTGGCAGGGCCGCCCGGTCGCCATCGAACTGACCCCCGCGTTGCAGCTCAACGCGCGCAAGCTGCTGCTGGGCGCTGGCGACGCGCCCGCCACGTTGAACGCGGTGCTCGGTCCGGCCGGCGAGGCGGCGCGGCTCTGGTCGGCCGAAGACGATCTGGGCGCCCGCGTCTGGCCATCCCATGATCCGCGCCTCTTTCGCCTGACGCCAGCCCAGGTCTTTCAGCGCGCCATCGCCGCGTCGACCGATGACGCCATCGCCCATCGCTTCGGCCGCACCATCGCTGCGCTGTTCGGCGGCGCCGCGCCCGACGCCCTCGACGCGCTCGCCGAAGAGTGGCAATCCGATCTGCCCGGCCTCGACGCCCATTACCGCGCCGCGCTGGCCCGCGGCCTGCTTGGCATCGCGCCCGCGCCGCTCGTCATCGAAGAGGTCACCGCGTTGCTCGACGCCACGCTCTTCGCCGCCACGCTGCCGCCCGCCGAGGTGCCCGGCGAGTTGATGGCGCTGCTGCTCGGCCGCCGCGCCGGCCGCGCCGAGCGCATCGACGGGGCGCTGCTCTATCGCGCACTTTGGGTGGGCGCTCGCCTGGGCCTGCTCGACGAACGCATCGCCGAGCTGCGCACCCTTTTCACCATTCGCGCCGACGCGGCCAGCCGCAAGCCGACGCCTTGGGATGTCTGCGTGCACGCCCTCTTGGTGGCGCTGCTCAGCGCCGACGCCGCCACCGAGGACGAAGCGCAGGGCGAAGAGCCCCTCGACGCCGACGCGGTGCTGGGCCCGGCCCGCGACTACCTCGACGCGCACCTCGCCGACCTGCGCCCCCAAGCGGGCCGCGGCGAGCCCCCACCCTGGCCCGACTTCGCCGAGCTCTACGCCCTGGCCGACACCCAGGCGCGCCTGCGCGGCCACGACCCGCTCGACGCGCCGCTGCGCGCGCTGGGCCTGCCCCGCCTGCGGCTCGCCGAAGCCGCCGCCGAAGCCCTGCTCGACGGCGCCCGCGACCCGCTCACCGCCGCCGACGCCTGGCTGGCCATCGCCGCCGCTGGCCTCGCCGACTGGTTCGTCGCCTGAAGACGCCTCAGATATCGCGTTCGTACGAGTAGCCGACCAGAAGATAAGGCATCGCGCCCTCGCGGTTCGGGTGGTCCAGATACCACGCCGCATGCGCCAGCACCCGGTGCGCCACCGGCTTCTCGCCCTCGCGCTTCGACAGGGTATAGACCGCCAGCGGCCCCACCCGCAGATGGCTCATGCCATCGAAGCCATCGGGCTCGCCGGCCACGAAGTCATCATCCGAGTACAGCGGGTTGACCCATGACAGCCGCGCGCCACCGATGAAATCCCCTGCGAGATAGAGCAGATCGGTGTCATTGGTCATCACCAGCCCCTCGCCCGGCACATAGGTATCGAGGGTGGCGTCGTACCAGACGCGATCGCCGTTCTCGAGCGACATCTTCCACCACTCGAAGGCAAACTTGGACCGCAGCGCGATGGGACCGACCTTGGCCTGCACGGTGGGCTCGATATAGGCATGATGCCCGTTGGTGGTATAGGCCCGCTCGGCGTTCTCCTCCTTCTTGCGGTTGTCATCGGAGAAGCCATCGGGATCGGTCGGCTCGGGATACGACTGCACGTAGTCAAACGTGCCGAAGAACTGCATGAACTCGTAGGCCACGCGCACATGCAGCACCGCGATGGGCTGCACCTCGACGACCGGACCCACCTTGAGAAAGGCCGGGTTGAGCTTCAGCCCCAGCCCGGCGCTGGCGAACGTATTGCCAAACAGCACCGAGTCGCTGTCCATCAGCCGGTGCTGCCACACGAAGCGGTTCTGCGTCTCGAGCCCCAGCGGGTTGAGCCGGATGACATCGAGGTGGCTGAGCACCCAACGCGCCGCCGGCCGGGGCGCGGCTTCCGCCGGGATGTTCTCGGCCGGACGCTCATCGACTGGCGCCGTCTCGGTCGGCGCCGCCGTCGCGCCCTCCTGGGCCCAAGCCGACCCACTCAGCAGCATCACGCCGAAGGCAAACGCCGCGCGCAGACTCGATCGCATCTTCCCCTCCTCCAACGAGCGTTTTGAGTAGACGGGCAACCGGGCGCGGCGTCAAGCGAGACGCAACCATAGGTAATAAAGCGCAAAACCGCCGAGAAAGAGCAGACCGGCCAGGCTGCCCAGCCGCAGCGCGGTCGACGGGCGATGCTCGGCCGGCACTTCGGGCGCGTGAATGGCGCGATGGTTGAGCCAGGCCAGCACCGGCGCGGTCAGGAAGGACAGGATGGTCGCCAGATCGACAAATTGCTTGAGCGACGTCAGCAGCACCTGCAGCACGACCCCCGTGCCCACCGCGAGCACCGCCAGGCTGGCCCAATAGGCGCGGCGAAACGTCGGCGCCGCCTCCTCCGCCTGCCACGGCGCTTCGGGGCCGCGAAAACGCTGCCACAGCACCGCCAGCGCCCGCGGAAAGCCGTCGACCACGGTCAACGTCGTCGAGAACATCACCGCAAACGCGCAGATCGAGATGACCGGCCGCGCCCACTCGCCCAGGTTGGCCACGTACAGGTCGATCACCTGCGCCGCAAAGCCGCCCGCGCCGTCAGCGAAGGCCACGCCGCGGCCATGCATCACCGCGGCGCCCAGCGTCACGAAGCACAATGCCAGGATCGCCGTGCCCCAATAGCCCAGATTGAAGTCGAACAGCGACTCGCGCACCGATGGCTGATGGCCGGTGGCCTCCTTGCGCGCCAGCGTCCACAACGAGTTCCACACCGCGATGTCGATGGCCGAAGGCATCCAGCCGACCAGCGCGGCATAGAAGGCGATGTCGGCTACGCTGAACTGATCGCCCGTCGGCCAGAATCGCATCGCGCCCCAATCGACCTGCGGCACCGCCAGCGCGGTCGCGATCACCGTCGAGACGGTCATCACGGCCACGATCAGCTTGTTGACGCCATCGAGCGCCTTGAAGCGGCCCACCGCGAGCAGCAAGGCACACACGGCCATCAGCGCGATCGCCAGCACCGGCGCCGGCGTGCTCAGGCCCAGCATCACCTTGAACAGCCCGGCGCAGACCAGCGCCACCGCGGCCTGCACGGTGAACATGGTGCCCAGCGTCAGCAGCAGGTAGATGACCAGCGCAAACCTGCCCTGCCGCCGATAGCCCTCAAGCAGCGAGGTGCCGGTCGCCGCCGCGTACTGCGGGCCGAAGCGAAAAGCCGGGTATTTTGCGAGGTTGGCCAGGATGACCAGCCCCACCAGCGCAAAGCCGTAGACCGCGCCGGCGCGGGTCGACTGCACCAGGTGGCTGACCCCGATCGCCGCGCCGGCAAAGAGCAGACCCGGTCCGATCGCCTTCCACAGATTCTTCTCGGCCACCGCACCCTCCCCGCATCGTTGGCCGCATCATCAGGCAACCGCAAGCGCCCGACAACCGCGTCCTTGCTTCGCACCGCCCCGCGTGCGATTGCTCAAACGGAGGGACGCGATGAGCCGATTTTCCGACCAGCGGGTCGCCGTGCTGGTCGACACCGCCTACGTCTACCATGCGGCGCGCAGCTTCTTTCGGGGCCGCGTCGACTACAAGCGACTGCTCGACTTCGTGGCCGACGGCCGCGCCCTGGTCCGCGCCATCGCGTTTGTCGTGCGCCACGAAGATGCCGACGTCAGCGCCTTTGTCGAGGCCCTGCGCGCGGTGGGCTTCGAGGTGCGGGTCAAGTCGGTGCGCCGCCGCGCCGACGGGCAGGCCCGGGGCGACTGGTCGGTGGGCCTCGCGCTCACCGCCGCCGCGCTGGCCCCGCGCGTCGACGTGGTGGCCCTGGTCGGCGGCGACGGCGACCTGGTCGATCTGGTCGACCACCTGATGGTGCAGGGCGTGCGCACCGAGGTCTGCGGATTCGCCGCCGCCACCGCGCAGGCGTTGGTCGAAGCGGCGGAAGGCTTCCGCGCGCTCGACGCCGACCTGTTGCTCGCAGAACCCGGGGAAAGTACCCGTCGCGAGCCGGGCGAGGCGCCGTCAGCGGCAAGGCGCGAGCCCGAAGG
>JAGQJJ010000045.1 GCA_020430675.1 Myxococcales bacterium | reverse complement strand
CACGGTGAGGCGCGCGGCGTGCGCGTCGCGGCCGATGGCGGCGGTGAAGGCGAGGTCGGCCAGGTCGGCGCCCTCGGCGAGCCGCGCGGCATAGGCTTCGGCGAGGCCGGGCAGCAGGCCGGGGGCGCGGGCCGAGAGCGGCAGGATCTGGGCGGCATGTGGGTGGCGTGGCGGGGCCGCTTCAGCGGGCGCTTCGCCGATGATGAGGTGCGCGTTGGTGCCGGCGAAGCCGAACGAGTTGAGGCCGAAAACGCGCGGGCCAGGCGGGTTCCAGGGTTCGAGGCGCCTGGGCAGGCGCACGGGCAGCTCGGCCCACGCGATATGGGGGCTTGGCGTCTCGAGGTGCAGGTTGGCCGGAATGGCGCCGTGCTCGATGGCCAGCACGCCTTTGATCAGGCCGGCGACGCCCGAGGCTGACTCGAGGTGGCCGATATTGGTCTTCACCGCGCCGAGCCAGAGCGAGTCGTGCGCAGCGCGATCGGCGCCAAAAACATCAGTGATGGCGCCCACTTCGATCGGGTCGCCGAGAGAGGTGCCCGTGCCGTGGGTCTCGATATAGCTGACCGCGGCGGGCGGCAGCCCGGCGTCGGCGAGCGCGGCGCGCTGCGCCATGACCTGGGCCGCGCGGTTGGGCGCGGTGAGGCCGGCGCTGCGGCCGTCCTGGTTGACCGCTGAGCCGTGAATGACCGCACGGATTCGCAGGCCGCGCGCCTTTGCGTCGGGCAGCCGCGCCAGCACCAGCATGCCGCAGCCTTCACCGCGCGCGAAGCCGTCGGCCCGGGCGTCGAATGACTTGCAGCGGCCATCGGGGGCGAGCATGTGCAGGCCGCACATCGCGAGGAAGGCCTCAGCTTCGAGCAGCCCGTTGACCCCGCCGGCCAGCGCCAGGTCGCAGTCGCCGCGCTGCAGGGCGCGCACGGCGAGGTGCACGGCGACCAGCGACGACGAGCACGCGGTGTCGATGGTCTCGCTCGGCCCGTGCAGGTCGAAGTAGTACGAGAGCCGGTTCGACGCGATCGAGCGCGCGTTGCCGGTGCAGGTGTGGATGCGCATCTCGCGCGCGTCGGCGAACTGGTACGAGCTGTAGTCATCACTGCTCATGCCGACAAAGACGCCGGTCGATGAACCCGCGACCGCCTCGCGCGACAGGCCGGCCGACTCGAGGGCCTCCCAGGCCATCTCGAGCAGCAGGCGCTGCTGCGGGTCGATGCGGGGCGCCTCGCGGCCGGTGATGCCAAACAACGAAGCGTCGAAGCCGTCGACATCGTCGATGAAACCGGCGCGGCGGATCATGTCGACGCTGACGCCCTCGGGCAGCAAATGCGCATAGGCTTCGGGTACATAGCGCTCGGCCGGCGCGGGGCGGATGCCCGAGCGGCCCTCGCGCAAGAGCGACCAGAACGCATCGGGCGTAGCGGCGCCGGGCAGGCGCAGGGCCATGCCGACGACTGCGACCGGCTCATCGGAGCGCGCCGGGCCCATCGCGGTCGGGGCCTCGTCGCCGTGCACCAGGAAGTCGACCAGCGAGGCGACGGTGCCGTGATCCCACAGCACGGTGGACGGCAGCGTGCGGCCCAGCCACTCCTCCAGCTCGGACGACAGCTCGACCGCGTCGGCCGAGTCGAGGCCCAGCTCCGCGAAGGGGCGGTGCGGGTCCAGCTCGGCGACCGGCGTTCCGGTGCGCATCGAGACGCGCTCGACCAGCCACGCGGTCAGGTCGGCCTCGGTGCGGCCCAGCGTCGCCGCCGGCGCCTCGGTCTCGGCTTCGGCCGGCGGAGCGGCGAGCGCGGTGGTCAGCGTGCCGATCAGCCGCTCGGGCGTCGGGTTGCCGAGCAGCAGGCCCCAGGGCAGCGCGACGCCGAAGCGGGCCTGCACCAGTCGGAAGAGGCGCACGACATGCTCGAAGTGCAGCCCCTGCGCGCTCAGCTTGCGGTCGTCGATCGCGGCGCCGGCGCCGCGGGCCTCGGCGATGAGCGAAGCGAGGCCATAGCGGATGGCCTCGGGTCGCGCATCTTCGGGCAGCGCGCGCACATAGGTCGCCAGCGGGGCCGTCGAAGGCATCTCGGGCTCGAGCAGGCTGGCGTCGACCACCTCCAGCTCAAGCGCTTCGAGCGCCATGCGCGTGCGCCGCCGCTGGATCTTGCCGCTGCTGGTTTTGTGGATCGACCGCGCCGCGATCAGCACCACGCCGTGCATCGGCACCTCGTGGGCCTCGGAGATGCGACGGCGGATGCGCCCGATGAGGGCGTGCGTATCGACCGGTCGGCGGGTGTCGACCTCTTGCACCAGGAACGGCAGCTCGCGGCCTTCGAAGGCCACTGTGCAGGCCACCGTGCAGCCAGGCCGCAGGGCCGGATCGGTGCGCGCCGCGGTCTCTTCCAGATCCTGGGGGTAATAATTGCGCCCGGCGAGGATGATGAGGTCTTTCAGGCGCCCGGCGAGATAGAGCTCTTCGCCGTCGAGGAAGCCCAGGTCACCGGTGCGCATCCACTCGCGCTCGTCTTCATCGCCAGCGATGCGGGCGTGGAAGATCTCTTCGGTCGCTTCGGGGCGATTCCAGTAGCCGCGCGCGATCGTCGGCCCGCGCAGCCAGATCTCGCCCACCCGATCCGCCGCCGCCCGCCGCCCGCTCTCCGGGTCGACGATGGCGATCTCGAGCCCATTGACCGCATGGCCGCAGCCGATGAGATGCTGGCTGCGCTTGTCACTGCCGGCGACCTCTTCGGCGTTGATGATCTGGCCCTGTTCCAACGCCTCGCTGTCGAGCAGCCGCACGCGCGGCGGCGCGCTGACGTGACCGCCGGTGACCATCAGGGTGGCCTCGGCCATGCCATAGGTCGGGAACCAGGCGTTCCAGTTGAAGCCGGCGGGCGCAAAGTGCTCGGTGAACGCCTTCATCGTCTGATAGCGCACCGGCTCGGCGCCGCTCATCGCCCGGCGCAGGCAGCGCAGGTCGAGCGTATCGCGCTCGGCGGGGCTCACCTTGCGCACGCACAGCTCGTAGGCAAAGTCGGGCGCCACGGTCAACGCGCCACGGAAATGCGAGATGGCCTGCAGCCAGAGGAACGGCTTGCGCAGGAAGCTCATCGGCGGCATGAACACGCAGCCGAAGCCCGAGCCGAGCGGGTGCAGCAGGCCGCCGATCAACCCCATGTCATGGTAGGTGGGCAGCCACGACACCATCATGTTGCCGGGCTGCTCCGACTCCAGGCGGTCATGGATGCAGTCCTGATGCATGGTCAGGTTGCGATGGGTCACCTCGACGCCCTTCGGGGTCGAGGTTGAACCCGAGGTGTACTGCAAGAAAGCCAGATCGTCGGGCTTGATGCCCGGATCGGCCCAGTCATCGGCGACCGCGCCGACCTCGGCGTCGCTGGTGATCCACTTGAGGGCCAGCAGCTCGCCAGCGACTTTGCCCAGGCTCGCCGCCATGCTGGCGATCGGGCGCGTGGTCAGCACCGCCTGGCAGCCGGCGTCCCTCACGATCGATTGCAGGCGGGGCAATGTTCGCCCCAGCCGCGCTGGATCCGGTGGGTATGCGGGCACCGCGTAGGCGCCCGCATACAAGCAGCCGAAGAAACCGACGATGAACTCGATGTCGGGCGGGTAGAGCAACAGGATCGGCGTGCCGCTCAGCCCCTCGGCGATGAGGCGAGCGCCCACCGCGCGGGCCCGGGCGTCGAGCTCACCATAGGTGATGGTGGTGACCTCTTCGACCGAGCGAAACAGATAGTTGTAAGCGATCTCGTCGGGGCGTCGTTCGGCTTCGGCGCGCAGAATGTGGACAAAAGTGCCCCGCTCTGCGGCGGACGCCGTCGAGTTGCTGGCCATGGGAAACTCCTCTTTCCGAAACTAAAGGCGCCACCGCACGCAGGTCACACCCCCGGGCGCGTGGGTCACACTCTTTCAAACCCGCGAGATGCGCGATCAGCGCCATTAAACGCGCCCCGGCGACGATAAACGTGCAACGGGGCGGCGCATCGCGGGGAACGGGCCGAGGATCAGGCCTTTTCGGTCCGTCGATATCCGGGCTCGACGAGATCGCCGCTGATCTCGTCGACCACCTCCGCCATCTTGGAGAAGGCTTCGACCAGCTTGCCGAACGCCGGCAGCTTCATATCGGCTTCAAAGGCTTCCATGCTGTCGACGCGGATCACCTCGATGTAGTGAAACGGCGCGTCAGGCGCGTCGCTGACGCGGCAGACATGGAAGTCGAGCAGGCTGGCAAGCTGCGGGCAGGTGGCGTAGTCCGATCCACGGACCCAGCTTTCGAACTGCGCGTGGGTGGCACCGGGCAACAGGCGAATGCGATGGACGATGGTCTTCATGAGGCTTGACCCTCCCCTGGCTTGCGGCCGATGACCAGGTGGCTCCCCCCACCGTAGAGGTCTTCGGCGCCGGTGATCTCGAAGCCCGCCGCGAGCAGCTCGGCGCGCACCGCCTCGGGCGTGCGCGAGGCGTAGGCGCCCTTGGCGATCTGGCGGGACAGCCCGTCTTCGAAGCGAAGGATGAACGGCAGCAGGATGCGCTCTTCGAACCACTGCTCGCGCGCGTCGACGTAGATCGCCCGATCGCGCAGCTCGCGGGTCTCGTCGACCACCGCCCGGCCGGTGTGCTCGGGCCCCGGATCGAGCAGCGCCACGAAGCCGCCGGGCTTGACCACGCGATGCATTTCGCGCAGGCATTGCGACCGCTCGGAGGCGTCGGGGATCTTGTAGAACGTGAAGTGCGCAAACGCGCCGTCCTGCGAGGCGCTCGGCAGCGGCAGGGCGCGGGTGATGCTGCCCTCGACCAGCGTCGTGTAATCGGCCAACGCGGCGTCGTAGCTGCGTTGTCGGGCACGGCGCAGGGCGGCGGTGTTGGCGTCGACCCCGGTGTAATGACCGCGGAGTCGGCCCAACGGGCCACGCAGGGGGTCGATGAGGCATCCGGTGCGGCAGCCGACGTCGACGACCCGGAAGCCCGGGTCGAGTTCGACCGCCTCCACCATGCGTTCGAGGGCGTGATGGTAGGCGCTGGGGATCAGCCGGTCATAGAGACCGGTGACGAACCCGAGCGGGCGCACGGTGCGCCAGAAAATGCTCATGGTCGTCTTCCAATTCTTCCAGGTTCTCTGAAGCGCGCGACGGGTACCACTTGGCCGCGCGGGCGTCAACCGTGAAGACCCTGATGACGCGGCGCGTCATCCGCCAAGTCGTGCCACGCGGGCGTTTGCGGCCCCTCGACGCGGCGTCGGCGGAAAGGCCGCCACCGGTCGGCCGAGGCGCGCGAAGAAGACCACGCGGCCCGCCAGATTGAACTCAGACTGCAATTTGGTCCGGATGTCGTCGTGCTGGAGCACCACGCTCACCGGGTGCATCGCAAAACCCGCGGCGGTCAGGCGCAGCCAGGCGTCGAGCAGGCGCGCGCCGGCCAGGAGCTGATCGGCGTCGCCGGCCTTCGGATCCGTCAGGGCAAAGGCCACCGAGGCCGGGCTGCCGGCCACCAGGGCGCCGAACTCGCCGGCGATGATGCGCGGGTAGCCGAACCACTTGAGCACGCCCATCGTCACCGGGTGCAACGCGATGCGGAAGAACCAGGTGCGCGCCCACGAGAGCGGGCCGAAGAGCTGCGTGAGCGGAAAGCCGTCGACCGCGTTGGCCGGATCGTGGCGGATGTAGGCATGCGTCTCGCGCCACGCGGCGGCGTGCGCGAAGTCGGCGGCGGCGTGGCGGGCCACGAAGCGACCGAGCGCCTTCACGTCGCCGGGCTGATCGAAGATCGTGACCGCCAGCGGTTCGCCGACCGGGCCCTCGGCGGCGACCTCACCCGCGCAGAGCGGCGCGACGTCGGCGGCGGCCAGCGCGCCCTCGGCGTAGGGCGCGCGATTGGTGCGGCGGGCGGGCAAGGCGGCGACGCGATCGGTGACGTCGTCGTCGGGCTTGCCGGGCGCGACGATGGCCACCGCCAGCGGCGTCCACGTGGCGGGGAGGTCGGCGCCGAACTTCGGTCGTGGGGCGTCGCCGATCCGCCAGGCGAGGCGACCACTGAAGCCTTGCTGACGCAACGCGAGCAACAACGCCTGCAGATACATGCCGCAAGACAGGTTCATCTCAAGCGTGTGCGCGGCCAGCGTGCGCAGCTTGCGGTCTTCGTCGAGGCAGACGACCAGCGCTCGGCTGCCCGCCGGGCCATCGAGGCCCAGCACGGCGGGCGCGCCAACGGCCAGGGCCCACGGCTGGCTGTTATGCGACGAGGGCGAGGCCTCGGCCAGCGTCAGGGCCGCGGCAAACGCCGGCTCGAAGTCCCCTGCCCCGCTCACAGCCGCAGCGCCTTGGCGATGTTGTTGCGCTGAATCTCGCTGGTGCCCGAGAAGATGCGCGAGGGCACGGCATCGCGCAGCAGGCGCTCCATCTCGCCGGCCATCACGCCGAGGCCGCCGTGGATCTGCACCGCGTCGAGGCCAAGCTGCACCGCGGCTTCGCTGATGAAGATCTTGGCCATCGCCGGGGTGACGTTGTCGCTCGGCTGCTCATCGAGCGCCCAGGCGGCGCGATAGAGCATCAGCCGCGCCGCTTCGAGCCGGATTTTCATGTCGACGATGCGGTGGCTGACCGCCTGGAAGCTGCCGATGCGCTGGTCGAACTGTTTGCGGGTGCGGGCGTACTCGACGCAGCGGTCGAGCTGCCGCTGCATGGCGCCGACGTAGATGGCAAACAGGCACGTGCGCTCCCAGTTCATGGAGTGCATGAAGACCGCGGCGCCGCCACCCTCGGGGCCGATGCGGTTCTTGGTCGGCACGCGGCAATCATCGAAGAAAAGATCGCCCATCGGCGAGGTGCGCAGGCCGACCTTGTGGTAGGCGCCGCCGACCTCGAAGCCGGGCGTGCCGCGCTCGACGATCAGGCCGGTCAGGCCGAAGAAGCCCCGGCCCTCGGCGGTGCGGGCATGCACCATGAAAACGTCGGCGACCGGGGCGTTGGTCGAGAAGCACTTGCTGCCATTGACCACATAGTCATCATTATCAACCGCGGCTCGGGTGCGCATCGCAAAGATGTCGGAGCCGGCCTCGGGCTCGCTGATGGCGTGGGCCGCGATCACCGAGCCGTCGAGCATGCCGGGCAGCCACTTCGCCTTCTGCTCGGGCGTGCCGAAGCGGTGCAGCGGCTTGACGCAAGCGAAGGTATGCGCGGCCAGCGAGAACAGCAGGCCGGTGTCGGGGCAACCGGCGCCCAGCGTCTCCATCAGCAGCGCGGTCGTCAACGCGCCGGCGCCGATGCCGCCGTCTTCCACGGGCAGCACCATGCCGATCAGGCCCTGCTCGGCGCAAAGGCGGAACTTCTCTCGCGAGAACTTCTCGGCGCGTTCGCGCGCCTCGAGATCCTCGCCGTCATCGAGCTTGCGGCGGCAGAATTCCCGAATGGTGTCGCGTAGTTCGACCTGCTCTTTGGTCCACGAGAAGTCCATCAGGGCGCCTCCGGTTCTTCGATCAGCACGTGGTAATTGATGCCGCCGGTGCCAAACGCGCTGACCCCGGCGCGCCGCGGGTGACTGCTTTGGGGCCACAGCTCGGGCGTGCCCAGCACCCGCGCCGGCACCTGCGGCAAGGCAAGGTGCGGGTTGAGGGGGTCGAACGCGACGTTGGGCGGCAAGACACGCGCGCCCAGGGCGAGCACGGTCTTGAGGAGCCCGGCGGCGCCCGCGGCGGCGAAGGTATGGCCGATCATCGACTTGACCGAGCCGAGCACCAGCGGCGTGGCGCGGCGCTCGTCGCCGTAGGTCAGCGCCAGCGAGAGCACTTCGATCTGGTCGCCCAGCGTGGTGCCGGTGCCGTGGGTCTCAACAAAGTCGACGGTCGAGGGCGCGTAGGGCACCTCGGCAAACGCGCGGCGGATGGCCAGCGCCTGGCCTTCCACGTCGGGCGCGATCAGCGAGCGGGCGTCGCAGGCCGCGCCGATGCCGCGGATGACCGCGTAGACCTTGTCGCCGTCGCGGCGCGCGTCTTCGAGGCGGTGCGCTTGCTGCTGACCGCCGGCTTCGGCGCGGTCCTGCTGGCCGACCCGGCCTATCTCATCGTCGGCGCGGGATTGCTGGCCTGCTCGGCGCTCGGCGGTGCCTGGCTGCTGGCGTTCTGGCGCGCGTTTGCCGTCGACGAAGCGGTCACGCCGCCGGACGGCGCGCCAGCCACTTGAGCGCCTCGCGGCGCGACAGGCCTGACAGCCCGTCGGCGTGCGCTTCCACAAACGCCTCGACCGCCGGCCCGTCGACCTTCGAGTACTCGCGCAGCGCCCAGCCGATGGCTTTGCGAATGAAGAACTCGCGATCGCCCATGCGCTTCTTGCAGTAGGCAAAGAGGCGCTCGACATCGGTCGCGCGGCCGAGTCGCAGTTGGCAGATGAGCGCGGTGCGGGCGCGCCACAAGACAGCGTCGTCGATCCAGGCGTCCATCAGCGCAAACTGCGCCGGGTGCTTGCGCAATACGCCGCCGACGCCGTGCGAGGCCAGCGCGTCGACGGTGTCCCACCACGATCGGGTGGTGATCCAGCGATCGAGCGCGCTCAGGAAATCGGGCGTGGCGCGGCGAGCATGGCGGCGCACCAGCGTCAGGCCGGTGTATTGAAACTCGCGCTCGGGCTCGGCCCAAAGCGCGTCGACGGTGGCGATGACCTGCGCCTCACCGCGCGGCGCCCGCTCGGCGATCACCCCGCGCTCCAACTCGGCGCGCAGCGGCGACGGCAACCCCAGATACGGCGCAATTTCGCGCATATACGCTGCCATCGAGGCCGCGCGCTCGGCGTCGTGGTGCGGCGCAAAAGCGGCGCGAAGGGCGCCGACAAAGGCGGCGGCGTGCGCGCTCATCGGGCCAGCCGCCAGTTGGTGAAGTGCTCGTCTTCGCTCACCTCGCGCAGCACGTGACCGGCGAGCCACTCGGGCCACTCGAAGGTCGCGTCGACCGACGGCAGCTCAACCTCGGCCAGCACCAGCTCGCGGTCGGCGAAGACGTCGATCTCCCAGACCAGCTCGCCTTCCGGCACCGCATAGCGCGTCTTCTCGACGCGCCGGCCTTCGGTCAAGGCCCAGAGCGCGGCGAAGACCTCGGCGTCGGTCTCCTCTTCGACCTCGATGCGCTCGACGCCGGCGCCGAGCTTCACGGTGCGCACGAAGCGCTCGCCGTGCTCGGTGACGATGCGCCGCACGCGCTCGACGAGGTGGGCCCCGGGCAGGTAGCCCTGATCGATGCGATGGCCCTCGACCGCCGGCATGTCAGGCGGCACGCCCTGCAACAGAAACTTGCGCTCGATCTCAACCGGCGGCGCGCCATCAAGCGCCACCGCCAGCGCATCGAGGCGCTCGGCAAGGCGGGCCAGGCCATCGCCCTCCAGCCAGCCTTCGCGGGCGGTGGCAAACAGCGCCTCGGCGCGCTGATGATTGCGGCGCATCAACTCGGCGAGCCCGGCGGTGCGCGGATCGGCCGTGCGCCGCGCCGGCGGGCGGCTTGCCGACTCGTCGACCAGCTCGCCGGCCGCGTGCAGCAGCGCCTCGGCGAGCACCGAGGCGTCCTGAAACTCGCCGAGCACATCCTGCAACCGCTTGCACTCGCGGACAAAAGCCCGCGCCGGCTCGAGCGCCTCGGCCACCGGTTCAAGCAGATAGCGCAGCCGTTTGGCGTCGATGCGCGCCGCGTGCAGGCGCTCGGCGTCGGCCAGGCTGGCCACCGCGCTCAGGCGCTCGGCCAGCACCATCATCTGCGCCTGCAACGCCGCGGCCAGCGCCCGACCGAAGCTCGTGGGCGGCGGCGGGGGCGCGAGCACGTCGATCTCGATGGTCAGGTGGCGCAGGCGCGACTCCAGATCGGCCCGCATCGCCTGATAGCCGGCCCGAACCTGCGCCCGCGTCTCGGCATAGGCCGCCTTCTTGCGCGCTTCAAGGCGCTTGGCGAACCACCGGCGCGCCGCCTCGTGTTTGGGCAACAGCTCGCCGCGCCGGCCTTCGATCCATTGCAGCATCACCTCGGCGTCCCGCCCCTCGCTCGTCGAGCGCAGCACCTTGCGCAGCGTCTTGCGGTCGCGGCTGGTGATCTCGGGCGCGAGCACCTCGGTCCAGGCGCCGAGCGTCGCCCGCAGGCGGCGCAATGCCACCCGGAAGTCATGCAGGGCCTCGGTGTCGGCGGGATCATCAAGGCGTCGATCGGCGGCGCTGGCCTGATCGAGGAAGCCCAGGGCGATGCAGCGGACGGCCTCGGCGGGCGGGCGACTCAACAACGCGAGGGATGGGTCGATGTGCATGGCGCTCGACATAGCATCGACCCGCGGCGAAGTCGAGGCGGCCCCCACGCAATCGCCGCGCTGCCGAGCGCCGGCAACATCGGGATTCCCGGCGGTCGATGTCGACTCGGAGTGCGGATCTTTCCTATCATAATCCGCTTTTCCTCACGCCGCTTCGGAGGCTCGATGTCGATCAAACGCGCGCCGTGGATCATCCTTCTGCTCTTGGCGGCGGCGTGCGGCGATGACGGGGGCGACGACGGCCCCAAGCCCGACATCGAAGACCAGGGGCCGCCCCGCGAGTGCGAAGAGAACGCCCGCCGATGCGCCGGCGACCGCGTCATCGAGCTGTGCCGCGGCGGTCAATGGGCCGAGCTTGGGCCCTGCAGCGCCGAGCAGGTCTGCGATCGCGGCCTGTGCACCGCCCGGCCCTGCGAGCCCGATTGCGGCAGCGCCGAGTGCGGCGACGATGGCTGCGGCGGTGCGTGTGGCACCTGTGCCGCCAATGAGGCCTGCGTCGCCGGCCAATGCGCCACCCTGAGCGCCTGCGGCGATGGCGCCTGCGTCGGCACCGAGACCTGCGCCACCTGCCCCGCCGACTGCGGCGCGTGCTGCGGCGACGACGCCTGCGACCCGGCGGCCAACGAAGACTGCGCCACCTGCCCCGCCGACTGTGCCTGCCCCCAAGGCGAGGTCTGCTCGCCGCTCGCCCGCGCCTGCGTGCCCGGCTGCACGCCCGATTGCACCGATGCCGAATGCGGCGACGACGGCTGCAACGGCAGCTGCGGCCGCTGCGCCGCCGATGAGGTCTGCGGCGCCGATCGCCAGTGCGCGCCGGTCTGCGTGCCCGATTGCCGCGGCCGCGTCTGCGGCGACGACGGCTGCGACGGCGTCTGCGGCGTGTGCCCCGAGGGCGCGGTCTGCGGCCCCGGCGGCGCCTGTTTCGGCGGCGCGGTCTGCGATTGCGACGACGCTGAAATCTGCCTCGACGGCCTGTGCCGCGCGCCCGACGAAATCTGCGGCGCCGACAACCCGGTGGGCCTCTGCCCGCAGGGCCGCACCTGCCTCGCCGGCGCCTGCACCGACGTCGGCGCCGGCTGCTCGGTCAACAACCCCACCGGCGTCTGCGATGTGGGCCAGATCTGCCGCGACGGCGCCTGCGCCGCGCTCGACGGCCGGGCGCTCTGCGACGACCACAACGCCTGCACCGACGACCTCTACGACCCGGTGCGCAACGCCTGTGTGCATGTGGCGGTCAACGCGCAATGCGATGATGGCAACGCCTGCTCGGTCGACCGCTGCGAAGCCGGCGTCTGTGTCGGCGATCCCATCGCCGGGTGCGTGGCCCCGCCGCGCCTCGACCCGGTGACCAGCCCCACCAATGAGGCCGATCTGATCCTCTCGGGCGACAAGCCGGCCGGCGCTTCGGTGCATATCAACGGCGCCGAGGCGGTGCCCGAGAGCCCCGAGCGCGTCTGGGCGGTCGAGGTGCAGCTCGTGCCGGGAGAGAACGTCTTCGAGATCCACAGCAATGACCAGGGCAACGACAGCGCGGTGGTTGTGGTGCGCGTGGTCTATGACATCACCCCGCCCAACATCATCATCAACCCGCCCGGCGGGGTCTTCCTCGATGGCATCACCGTCACGGTCACCACCGATGAGCCGGCGGTGGTCTACTTCACCGACGACGGCGGCACCCCCGATCAGTGGTCCGAGAGCTTCCGCTCGCTCAAGACCTTCCGCGTCTTCGATGACACCACCCTGCGCTTCATCGCCCGCGACGACGCCGGCAACTGGAGCGAAGGCATCGTCGAGGGCGGCTTCGAGATCACCGGCGATGGCACCGGCTGGCGGCCCGCGCCCGCGCTGCCCGAGCCGATCATCCACGGCGCGGCCACCGAATACCACGGCGTGCTCTTCCTGATCGGCGGCACCGATGGCCTCGAACCGCAGGCCGGCGTCTGGCGGCTCGAAGCGGGCGCAGACGCCTGGATTCCCGACGCCGCGCTGCCCTCAGCCCGCGCCCAGGCCGCGGCGGTGACGCGCGTCGACCAACTCTTCGTGCTCGGCGGCCAGAACGATGGCATCCCGCTCAACACGGTGCAGCGCCTCGACGTCGACGCCAACGCCTGGGTCAACCGCAGCCCGATGCCCACCACGCGCTTCGGCCTCGCCGCGATCTCGCATGGCAACTACATCTATGCCTTCGGCGGCAAGGCCAACGGCGGCGCGGTGCTCAACACCGTCGAGCGCTACGAGGTGGGCGCCGACCGCTGGGACAACGGCGTGGCCCAGATGCCGCGGCCGCGCTACGCCCATCAGGCGGTGCTGCTCGACGATGCCATCTATCTCATTGGCGGCGAAGACGAAGACGGCCACCCCATCGCCGAGGTCGATGTGTACCGGCCGGCGAACAACCAATGGCAGCGCATCCCCGACCTGCCGACGCCGCGTTCGTTTGCCATGGCGGCGCCCGTCATCAACCCGGGCAACGTGGGCACCGGCCTCTCGGGCATCGTGGTCGCCGGCGGGCGCGTCGCCGACGGCCGCATGACCCCGGTCGTCGAAGAGTATGTCGTCGGCGAGAACCGCTGGAAGCCGCGCCGTCCGCTTGACGAGCCCCGGCAGGCTGCCGGCGTCGTCGGCGTGCGCACGCCCGGCGCGCTCGACACCGAAGACTGGCACGTCGTGCTCATCGGCGGCGTCGTGCCCGGCGGCGCGGTGGGCACCAG
>JAGQJJ010000457.1 GCA_020430675.1 Myxococcales bacterium | reverse complement strand
TGCTCGGCGGCTTGCTGCCGCCGACGACGCGCGGCGCGTCCTGAAAGACGCTGTCGACGTGCAGCGTGCGCGTGGGGAAGGCGAACTCGACGCCCAGGCGCTCGGCCAACTGCTTGATCGCGAGGAAGATCTGGTGCTTGGCCTGCAGCTCGGCGCTCCATGAGTCGACCTTGATGAAGGCGTAGAGCAGCACTTCGAGGGCCGATTCGCCGAACTCGTTGAAGTGCACCTCGTAGTAGTCCTTCCGCGTGTCGGGGTGGGCCGCGATGATCGCACGCACGCCTTCGACGAAGGCCTCCATCTGCGCGGCGGTGGTGTGGTAGCCGATGCCGAAGCGGGTGGTCATGCGCCGGAATTCGCGCCGCGACATGTTATCGATGGTGGCGTTGGTCAGCAGCGAGTTCGGCACGACCAGGATGCTGTTGTAGAAGGTGCGCACCCGCGTCGAGCGCAGGCCGATCTCTTCCACCGTGCCTTCGACGCCGTCGGCTTTGATCCAGTCGCCGACGTAGAAGGGCGTGTCGAGGAAGATGGTCATCGCGCCGAAGAGGTTGGCGGCGGTGTCCTTGGCGGCCAGGGCAAAGGCGAGGCCGCCGATGCTCAGGCCGGCGAGCAGGCTGGTCACGTCGACGTTGAGGTTTTGCAGCACGAAGATCAAGGCGACGGCGACGACCACCACGCGCAGGGCCTTGCGCACCAAGACCACGAGCTGGTCGTCGAGCTTGTTCTCGGTGGCCAGGGCGCGCGATTGCATCCACAACGCGAGCAGGTCGACCAGCCGGTAGGCGAGCAGCACGCCGGCGATGGCCGTGACCACGCGCCCGGCGATGGCCAGCACCCTCGCGGTGCCGATGGTGAAGCGCAGCTCGGGCAGCAGCACCAGGAAGAAAAGCGCGGCGATGACGGTGCCCAGCGGCCACGCAAACGCGCGCAGCAGCGCCGGATCGACGTCGAGGCGCCAGCGGCGGGTCAGCGCGGTGAGACGGTTGCGCACGAGCAGGCCGACGAAGCGGCTCACCAGGAAGCTGAGCGCCAGCAGCAGCAACAGGCCGGCGAACTGCCAGATCTCGTAGCCGAAGACCGTGGCGCGCAGAGCCCCGGGCAGGCGGGCAAGCACGGCTTCGCTGAAGCCCGAAAACGTCTCGCGATACAGCACGGGCACGCGGTCGACGACGGTGGCGGGGAAGACCCAGCGGCCATCGATGCGGCGCAGCTCGACGCCGTCGGCGCCGTCGACCAGGTCTGAGCGAAGGCGGCCGCGCTCGTCGAGCACGTCGTTCTTCGGCGACAGGTCGTCCATCACGACGTACAGGCCGCGGGCGTCGAGGACGGCCTTGAGATCCTTGGCGCGGGCGATGAGCTGGTCGTCGGTCATGCCGCGCGGCCGGGCGAAGCACTCGATGGCCTTGCGCGGCAGGTACTGGTCGGGTTGCAGGTTGTCGAGGAAGGTCGCGGCGGCGGCGCGCGGCGAGGCGCAGGGGCCGGCTTCGAGCACCGCATCGGCGGGCGCGTCGCCTTCGGCGCGGGCGAGCGTGGGCGCGAGCAGCAGCAAGGTGGCAAGAAGGGCGGGCAGGCGGGTGATCATGGGCATCTCCTCAAGGCGGGGGCCGCCGTAGATAGCAGGCGCGCCGCGGTCTGTCGAGGGGGGTGGGGCCCGGGATTGTGCTGTCGCACGTGCCGGGTTAAGGTCCATCAGATGGAGACGCGAGGGGCCGTTACGACCTGATGCAGCCAGGCCATGTCTTCGCCGATCGTTTCCGGATCGATGGGCTCATCGGAGAAGGCGGTGTGGGCCGCGTTTATCGGGCCCACGATCAGTCCAGCGGCTCGGCGGTTGCCATCAAATGCCTGCGTCCCGAATACGCCCAGGAGCCACGCATCCGCCGGCGCTTCATGCGCGAGGCGCGCGCGGTGCAGCGGCTGGCGCACCCCCATATCGTCCGCATGTACGGCTACGGCGAAGACACCGCCGGTGTGCCCTACATCGCGATGGAGTACATCGACGGCAAGCCGCTCTCGGAGCAGCGCGAAGACGGGCTGACGCTCGAGACCATCTTGCGGCTGGTCGACCAGGTGCTGTCGGCGCTGGCCTATTCGCATGCGCGGGGCATCATCCACCGCGACATCAAGCCGGAGAACATCGTTGTTGTCGAAGAGCCGGGCGGGCAGGTCATCGCCAAGCTGCTCGACTTCGGGTTTGCGCGCGTTGAAGACGACCCGGATCCGAAGCTGACCGCGGTGCACGGCGACGCCTTCGGCACGCCGCAGTACATGGCGCCCGAGCAGGCCTCGGGCAAGGGCAAGGTCACGGCGGCCACCGACTTGTATTCGCTGGGCGTCATCCTCTTCGAGTTCCTCAGCGGGCGGCCGCCGTTCACGGGCGCGCACGGCATGGCGGTGGCGCTCAAGCACCTCATGGAGCCGGTGCCGCCGCTGCGCGCGCGGCCGGGGCTGACGCTGCCCAACGGCCTCGAAGCGGTCGTATTGCGCGCGCTGCGCAAGGAGCCGCACGAACGCTTCAGCTCGGCGGCCGAGATGCGGCGCGCGCTGGCCATCTTCCATGTCGGCGGGGTGGCGCAGCGCACCGAAGCCGGTGACGAACGCTCGCGCTCGGCGGCGGCGCAGATCGCCCGCGTCGTGGGCGCGATCACGCATTCGCCGCCCCCACGGCCGGAGTTTGTCGAGCCGGCGGTGGCCCTGGAGCACGCGCCTTCGGGGCCGGTGCCGGTCTTCGATCTGGAGGCCGAGGCCAGCGCCGCCCAGGCGCCCCAGGCGCCGCTGGTCGGCCGCGAAGAAGAGCAGCTCTGGCTCTGGGAGCAGGTGCGCCACGTCTTCGAGCGCGGCGCCGGGCGCCTGCTGCTGGTCGGCGGCGCGGCGGGTCTGGGTCGCAGCCGGCTGATCGGGTGGCTGCGCGACGAGGTGACCGAAGGCGGCTGGATGTGGGCCATCGGCGGCGTGCACGGGCCCGGCTCGGCCGACGCCGGCGGCGGGTTGCGCACCGCGTTGGAGGATCTGTTCGGTCAACTGCCCGAAGAGCGAAGCGCCGCCGAGGCCGCGCTGCGCGATGTGGTCATCCGCTGGAGCAGCACCGATGTCGAAGCGCCGCGCGGGCCGATCGACGAGGTGGGCATCTCGGCGCTGGCCTCGTATCTGCGCCCCGGCCCGTTCGGCTCGACGATGCGCTCCGACCGCGCGGGCGAGGTGCGCGGCGAGGTGCTCTTTGCGCGCATCTGTGACGCCCTGCGCCTGGCCAGCCGCACCCGACCGCTGCTGCTGACGCTCGAAGGCATCGAGCGGGCCGGCCATGACATCGGCGACTTTCTGGTGCACCTGGCGACCCGGCTGCGCCGCCAGCCCTTCCAGATTCTGGTGATCGCCTCGTACGAGGTCGACGATCAGGGCCGGCCCGGCGGCTCGGCGCGGGTGGCGGTCGACGCGCTGGAACGCCTCGCCGGTGATCCGGTCGAGCACCGCACCCTGTCTCCGCTGGCGCCCGAGGCGATGCGCACGCTGCTCGATGGCTTGGGCCCGCTCGACGCGCAGGTCACCGAGGCGATCATCCGGCGCACCGACGGCAACCCGTACTTCGCCCGCGAGTTGGTGGGTCTGCTGCGGCAGGCGGGCGAGCTGACCGAGCGCGAGGGTCACCTGACGCTCGCCCGGGGCGCCCAGCCTGCCCATTGGCCGAAGACGCTGCCGGCGACGCTTTTTCAGCGCGCGAAGGGCACGCTGGGGGCCCTTGAAGATTCGGATTTTGCCCGCTGGGTCTTCGAGTCGGCGGCGGTGCTGGGCGAGGCGTTCGATTATCGGCTGCTCGTGGATTTTCTCAGCCGGGTGCACACCGATCGGCCGCGCATCGATCGCGCCGTCGAGGGGCTGCTGCAGGTGCAGTTCTTCGAGGAGACGCGCGACCCGTACGTCGACCGCCTTCAGTTTGCCCACCCGATGCTGCGCGACATTCTGCTGCGCGTCGTCTCGCGGCGCTCCTCGATCGTGGCGCTGCACCAGACGGCGGCGCAGGCGATGGTCGAGCATTACGGGGTCGATGTTGGCCGGGCGGCGGCGCAGATCGCCGATCATTTCGAGGCGGGCGGGCTGATCGATGAGGCCGCACAGTACGCCACCCGCGCGGCGGTCGTCGCCCGCGAGGAGGGCCTGTGGCAACGGGCCACCGAGCTGATGGAGCGCGCCGATCGCCTGTGGTCGCGCTCCAACGCCGATGACGCGACCCGGCGGCGAGCGAATCTGTGGCTCGACCTGGCCGAGATGGAGCTGCGCCGCAACGGACTGGCGCGCGCCCGGCAATTGGCGGTGCGTGTGCACCAATGGGCGGCGAGCCAGGGCGACAGCGGCCTGATCGGGCGCGCGGTGCTGGTGATCGCCGAGCTTTGCCGGCTGCAAGGCAATCTGGCCGAGGCGTCGCGGGCG
>JAGQJJ010000456.1 GCA_020430675.1 Myxococcales bacterium | reverse complement strand
GTCAGGCCGGCGTCGGGTACGTAGCCCACGCCTTGATCGAGCGGCTCCGGCGAGATGCCGCCGCCGGTCTCGCCCGAGCAGCGCCCGCGCGTGCAGGTCGCGCCCGGCGGGCAGGTGACTCCGGTGCACAGGTCTTCCGCGCAGGCCCCGTCGCGGCAGGTGAAGCCGGGCGGGCACGCGACCTCAAGGCAGGGATCATCACCGCAGGTGCCGTCGACGCAGGTCTGCGGGTACGGGCAGGTCACCCGGGCGCACGGGTCGCGCGTGCAGCCGCCGTTGATGCACAGCGTGCCTTCGGGGCAGCGGATGTCGCGGCAGTCGTCGAAGCACTGGCCGTCGAAGCAGCCCTGGTTCTCGCCACAGGTCGCCTCGGCGCACGGATCGCCCACGCAGACGCCGCCGCGGCAGAACTGGCCGTCGGGGCAGCCGGCGGGGCCGTAGCAGTCGTCTTCCACGCAGCGGCCCAGCGCGCAGTAGGTGCCGTCGGGGCAGGCGAAGCCATCGCACGGGTCGACGCAGCGGCCGTCGTCGCAGACGTGGCCCGAGGGGCAGTCGGCGTTGCGGCACGGCGTCACGCAATGCCCGTCGAGGCAGACCTGCCCATTGAAGCACTCGCCGACCTGGCACGGCTCGGCGCATTCGCCGTTCTCGCAGCGCGCTTCGCCCGCGCACAGCCCGTCGCCCTGGTCGACGCGGCCGTCGCAGTCATTGTCGATGTTGTCGCAGACCTCGAACCGCACCGGCCCGCACTGCCCGCAGGCGTTGGCCGCGCCTTCGTCGGTCGCGCCGTCGCAGTCGTTGTCGACCGCATCGCAGACCTCGGTGGTCGGCGCCCTCTCGCCCGCGCAGTCGAGGGCGCCGTCGACGCAGACAAACGCGCCCGCCGCGCACTCACCCTCGTCCGAGCCGCAGGGCATGCCTGCCTCGGGGAACGCCTCGTCGATGCGGCCATCGCAGTCATCGTCGAGGTCGTTGCAGATCTCTTCCGGCACCGGACCGCATTGGCCGCAAGCGTTGAGCGTGTCTTCGTCGACCAAGTTGTCGCAGTCATCGTCGATGGCGTTGCACGTCTCGGGGTGCGGGTCGCAGTCGCAGCGCGGGCATTGCAGGCCCTCGTCGATGCGGTTGTCGCAGTCGTTGTCGCGGCAGTCGCAGACCTCGTCGGGCTCGGGCCCGCAGTCACCGCAGCGGTTGCGCGTGCCCTCGTCGACGCGGCGGTCGCAGTCGTCGTCGGCGTCGTTGCACGTCTCGCGCGGCTCGGTGCCGCACGAACCGCAGCGGTTCAGCGTGCCCTCGTCGATCGCGCCGTCGCAGTCCTGGTCGGCGCCGTCGCAGATCTCCACCGGCTCGGGCCCGCACTCGCCGCAGCGGTTGAGGGTGCCTTCGTCGATGCGGCCGTCGCAGTCGTCATCCGCGCCGTTGCACCGCTCGGGCTGCGGGTCGCCGGCCTCGGCCGAGCAGACCACGCCCGCGCCGTTGGGCGCGCAGACGGTCACGCCGTCGCGCCCGCAGGCGCCCTGGCCGACATGGCAGGGCTGGCCGAGCCGCGGGTAATCCTCGTCGATGCGGTCATCGCAGTCGTTGTCGACGCCATCGCACGCCTCATGCGGCGCCACCTGGTTCACCGCCGCGGTCAGCGCCGCCTGCAACGCCGCCGGGTCGTCGGCTTGATAAGCCGTGCCGTTGATCAAGTCGAGGTTGCCCTGCGCGTTGACCGCGGTGCCGCCCGCGCGGGCCACGTCATCCAGCTCGGTCGCAAAGCGCGTGCCTGCGCCGAAGCCGACCACAAAGGTGCGCACATCGACCCGCGCGCCCATGTTCGGCAGCGCGCGCAGGCCGCTGACCACGTTCACCAGGTCGGCCCGCACCAGCGCACGATACGCCGGATCATCGGCGCTGCCTTCCGGGCATTGCTGATAGCCATCGGTCAAGAGCAGCACGTAGTACGGCCGGCATTGCGACTCCGGGTCATCGGCGAGCGCGGCGAGCAGCTCGTCGCGGGCGCTCGCCAGCGATTGCGTCAGCGGCGTATAGCCGTCGGCCCGCAGCTCCTTCTCGCGCGGGTAGTCCTCCTGGCCGTCCATCCAGCCGAGCACCGCCGCGCGGCTCATCGGGCCGGGTTCAACGAGCAGATCGGCCGGCCCGCAGCCGTTGCTCGACCCGTCGTAGTTGATGGCCACCGGGTTGCCCGCCGCGTCGCGGTACTGCGCGCCGACGTGGATGCGATCGAAGTCGGGGTCATCGGGTTCAAGCTGCCCGTAGCGCAACAGGCCGAACTCGACCTCATCGACGCCGCTGACCACCTGCGAGAGCGCCTGTTTGGCGTGGAAGAGCTTGCTGCCGCCCGCGCAGCCGCGGTGCGGATAGGTGGCGCTGCCGTCGCCGCGGCAATCCTGGTCGCCGACCGGGTTCCAGAGCATCGAGCCCGAGGTGTCGAAGATGACAAAAACCCGCGGCGGCGCGTTCTGGGCGTGCGCCAGAAGTGGCGAGAGCGCGAGCACCACAAAGAGCGGAGCGAGCCGACGCATGGGGCCTCCTGGGCCAAAGAGAGAACGTTGAGCGGCTCGCCCTGCGCTATGGCGCCGCGCGGCGACCGATGGCCTGCAACGCGCTCACCTCGCGGGCGCTGTTCGAGAGGCGCACTTCATCGAGCAGGCCCACGAACTGGCGGTCGCGGTCGTCGGCGATGCGGCCAAGCTGCAAATCGGCGCCCCGGTCGGGCAGGTTCGGTGCGTCGAACTCGGCGTCTTCGCCGTTGACCACGATGTGCAGGCGGCCGGCGTCGACCACCACCGCCACATGGCCCCAAACGCCGCGCGGCAGCACGGCGTCGCTGTAGACCTCGGTCGTGCCGCGCCCCTCGGTCCACTCGAAGCCGGCCCGATAGCGCGTCGGGTCGTTGTCTTCGATCTGGTCGATGATCACCGAGAACCCGCCGCGGCGATTGGCGTCGCCGTCGCGCTGCACGTTGCTGATCAAGGCGCGATGCCGGTTGTCGGCGGCGGCGCCGGGGCGCACCCACAGCTCGACGGTGAACGGCGGCGCCGCGCGCACCGAACCCGAGTGGCCGTATTGCTGACCGCTGTCGCCGAAAAACTCGGCCGCGCCCCCGGCAAAAGCCGGCGCGTCGACGCGCAGCACGCCGATGGGGTCGCCCTCGGTCAGCGTGGGCGCGGTCTGCCCGGGGCCGGCGATGGGCGTGAAGCCGTCGTCGAAGCGCCACAGCGCAAGCGTCGCTTCATCGGGGCAGGGCACGCCGTGCGCGTCCCAAGCGTCGCCCGGCCCGCAGCGCGCCGGGGCGACGCCCATATCGGGCACCTGATCGGCGGGCAGGCAATAGCCCTGGGTGCAGGCTTCGCTCGCCGCGCACTCGTCATTTTCGGTGCAGCGCCCGCCAAAATCAGCCGAGCAGCCGCTGAAGCCGAGCATCAGCCAGACCGCAAATGCGCGGCGGATCACCATGTGAAGCTCAGCCCCGCCGGCGCAGCGGCGGTCGACGCGGGGTGCACCGTGGCGTCGGGTTCGAGCAGCCAGAGCGCGACCCCGGCGGCGAGGAAGCCGATGCCGCAAACCCAGCCGACATTGGCCGCCAGGGCGGCGTCCTCTCCCGCGTCCTCCGCCTTGCGCCGGGCGCGCGGCGTCGTCGCTTTCTTGTAGTCATCTTCGGCCGACGACAATGCGACGGTGCCGATCACGCCCACCAACAGCCCGGCGCCGCCCGCGCCGAGCAGACCGTATGCCAGCGGTCGCGTCGACGGCGCAGCGGGTTCGATCGCGCCCGAGGCCATGAACGCCCGCGTCACCCGGACGCGGCGCTCGACCTCTTCGCGGTCGCTCGCGTTCGGGTCGAGGGCCAGATAATCCTCGTACCGCTGCACCGCGGCCTCGGGCCGCCCCAACTCTTCGTTGGCCCGCGCCATGTTGTAGAGATGCACCGGGGTCGGTTCGAGCGCATGGGACGCTTCAAAGCGGGCCAGCGCCGTCTCGAAGTCACCGCTTTTGAAGGCGGCGACGGCTTCATCATAGAAGGCCTTGGCCTGGGCTCGCTCCTCGGGCGAGATCGCCTGGGCAGGCAAGGCGAAGAGGGCCACACACAGCGGCAATACGCGGAGGATCGGCTTCCCCATTTGGGGACCATGGTCGCAGGAATGCCCCGCGTGGGCAAGGTCAGGCGCCGGTCAGCTCAGCAGGCGCAACGGCGGTGCAGGGCGGGGCAAGGTGCCATCGAGCAGCATCGCCCGGATGTGGTTGCGGCGCACCTGGCCGGTCGGCGTGCGCGGCAGGCCGCCCTGGCGCACGGCGACCACCTGCGCCGGCGCCTGGCCGATCAGCGCCGCCACCGTCGCGCCGACGCGCTCGACCGCCGCGGCCAGCGCCACCGCGTCGGCGCGCGGGTGCTCAAAAGCGACGCCAAGACGCGGAGGCGTGCCCGG
>JAGQJJ010000455.1 GCA_020430675.1 Myxococcales bacterium | reverse complement strand
AGAGCGTCATCCCCGGGTACCCGCTTGGCGAGACGGTGCCGGGGCACCTCGACGAGTTCTTCGCGTGGTACGGCGCCAACTACAACCGCGGCGACCCGGTGGCCTTCGCCGCCGAGGCCCAGCGCCGCTTCGTCTCGATTCACCCATTTGTCGACGGCAACGGGCGCACGAGCCGGCTGCTGATGGACAACGCCCTGCAACGCCGCGGCCTGCCGCCCGCGCTGCTGCACGACACCGAAGGCGACCTGTACATGACCGCCGCCGACTGGACAAAGCAGGTGCGCGGCGGCGTGGTCGAGACCTGGCGCACCGCGGCGCGCCACGGCCCCGGGTTGCCGCCCGCGCCACAACGCGGCGGCGACCTCAACCAGCGCGCCGCCCGCTGGGGCGCGCTCGGCGCTGTGAAAGCGGCTGACAAGGATGAAGCGCCATGAGGCTGATCAGGCTGGCTCGATGGGCGCCGGGGCGGCGCTGGTCTCTCCCGAATCGCTGGGCGTCGATGCTTCGTCCGCCTCGGCCGGCGCGCGGCGGTCCGGCGGAGGGGTGCCCAAGTCCGCCGCGTCGCCGTCCGCCGCTTGGCCGGCCTCCGCCGGCTCGGCCGCGCCCTCAACCGTCGGCCGCAAGACGCGCAACGCGGTCTCGGGCACGGTTTCGCTCGCCGCCGTGGCCAGGTCGAGATCGAGCCCTGCCAGGTTGGCTGCCACCCGCAGGCCGTCGCCGTCGACGATGACCATCGGCTCGGCGCGCGCATCGAGCAGCCACGCCAGCAGGCGCCGAATCTCGGCCTCGCGCGCCACCCGCGCCGCTTCGTCGGCGCCATCGGTCGGCTGTGGCCAATGATCGAGCAGCCAGTTCAGATCGGCCGCGACCTGCATCACCTCGGCGGGTCCGTCGGCCACCGCGCAGCGCGCCTGCAGGTTGCCGGCCCGCACGCGATGCGTCGTGCGCTGCAACTCGGTCAGCGGCAGCTCCAGCCGCAGCCGCAGCCGGCGATAGACCACGATGCCCAGCCCCAGCGAGAGCGCGCCGAGCATCGCCGCCGCCCACGCGCCCGCGCTGCTGGTGCGCTTGGCCTGCAGGTCGGCGCGCTCCATCGACGCGCGGTTGACGTGCCCCAGCTGCCGCAGCACGTCAACCGCGGTCGCCCGGGCCTCGGCGCTCTGGGGCAGGTCAGCGCGCCGGAAACTCTCCAGCGCCGCCAGCAGCGGCCGCTCGGCCTCTTCGGTCACGTTCTCGCGCGCCCGCCGCAGCGCGTCGTCAAACGCCGCCTGCGCCTCGGGCGTCGGCGCGCCCGGGTTGCGCGCCAGCACCGCCAGCATCTCGTCGGCGGCTTCGACGCTGTAGACGTTCTCCTGCAAGATGCGCTCGATCGCCGGGCCCATGCGGGCGAGCAGCGCGATGGTCATCGCCGACAGCAGGAGCTGCAGGCCCAGAACCGCGCCGATGCCCAGCTTGACCTCGCGTCGCAACCGCATCTCAGACCCTCTCGGTCAGGCGCCGGGCGTCGTCTTCGGTGCTGACCAGCATCAAGATGTCACCGCGCTTGAGCGGCTGGCGCGGGTTGGGAATCGCCGCGACCATGCCTTCCGCCGTCTGCCGGCGCACCGCCGACACCGTCACCGAATGCCGCCGCGGCAGCTCCAGCTCGGCCAGCGTGCGCCCCCAGAACGACTCGGGCGCCTCCAACTCGGTCAGCACCAGATCGCCGCCCAGCGGCAGCGCGTTGATCACATTGCGCCACGCGAGGCGGATGGCGAGCCGCTCGCCGTAGTTCTTCTCGGGGTTGACCACCTCATGCGCGCCCACCAGCGACAAGATTCGAGCGTGCACCTTGTCAGTGGCCCGCGCGATGATATGCGGCGCGCCCAGTAGCCGCAGCAGCGCGGTCACGATGATGCTGCCCTCGCGGTTGTCAGCGCCGATGGCGCACACGCAATTGTCGCGCTGCGACGGGGCCACGCCGGCCAAGGCCGCTTCGTCCATGGCGTCGAGCACCACCGCGTCGGCCACATGGGGCGCGATGTCGGCGATGTGATGCGGGTCGCTGTCGACCGCCAGCACCTCGCTGCCGTGCTGGGCCAACGAGCGCGCCAGCGCCATGCCGAACTGGCCGAGGCCGATCACGAGCGTTTGTCTGGGCACCATGCGCCGCGCCTCCTATCCAATGGGGACCGTCTCGTCGGGGTACATCACCGCCGCGCCCCGCTCGCCCTGCGAAGTCAGAAACACAAAGAGCGTCAGCGGGCCGACGCGGCCCATGAACATGCAGACCATGATGATGACCTTGCCCACCTCGTCGAGCTGGCCGGTGCCGCCAGTCGACAGGCCCACCGTCGCCAGCGCGCTGACCACCTCAAACAGCGCCACGTCGAGCGGCAGCGTCTGGGTGAGCTGCACCGCGATCAGCCCCGCGCAGCACGAGAGCACGCCCAGCGTGGTCACCGCCGCCGCCCGCAGCACCGTCACCATCGGCACCGCGCGGCCGAAGATCTCGACGCGGTCGCGCCCGCGCACCACCGCGGTCACCGCCAGCAACGCCACCGCGATGGTCGTCGTCTTGGCGCCGCCCGCCGTCGAACCCGGGCTGCCGCCGACAAACATCGTCAGCACCATCACCGTCCATGTCGCGGGGTGCACCGCCGCCAGGTCGATCGAGTTGAAACCCGCCGTGCGCAGCGTCACCGACTGAAACATGCCGTTGGCCAGCTTCTCGCCCAGGCTCATGCCGGCCAGGGTGTTGTTCCACTCGAGCACGGTGATGAGCAGCGCCGGCGCCGCCAGCAGCAGCAGCGTCGTCCACAGCACCAGCCGCGCGTGCAGCGTGCGCGAAGCCGGCCGCCGCCACGTCAGCACCGCCGCGATCACGCCCGGCCCCAGGCTGCCGATCACGATGATGGCGCCCACCACGCCCAGAATGAACGGGCTGTTGGCATAGCCCACCAGGCTGTCGCTTTGCAGCGCAAAGCCGGCGTTGCAAAACGCCGAGACCGCGGTGAACAGGCCGCGCCACGCCGCGGTGCCCATCGCGTCGCCGCGGGCCATGAAGCCGAAGAACAAAAGCACGGCGCCCAGCAGCTCGGTGGCGATCGTCACGATCAAGATCGCCCGCAGCGCCGGCGCCAGATCGGCCCGACCCGACGCGCCGACCAGATCAACCGCCGCACGCTCGTGCGAGAGCGACAACCGCCGCCCGAGCAGCACCACCGCCGCCGCCGAGAAGACCATGATGCCCAGGCCGCCCACCTGGATGAGCACCAGCACCACCGCCTGCCCCAAGCCGCCAAACGCGGTTGGCGTATCAACCACCGCGAGGCCGGTCACGCAGGTCGCGCTGACCGCGGTGAACGCCGCGTCGAGCCCAGACAGCGCGTGCTCGCTCGCCGAGGCCACCGGCAGGCCCAGAAGCAGCCCACCCGCCGTGCACAGCAGCAGAAACGAGAGCACCATCACCCGCGAGGGATGCGCCAGCACCGTGTCGATCAGGCTCGGCTCGGCCGGCCCGGTCGGCTCGGCGCGCCGCCGTCCCCGCCGCGTCAGCGCCAGCCGCGCCAACAACAGGCCCGGCGCCAGCAGCCCGAAAGGGGCCAGATTGATCCGCAGCCCGGCCAGCCCCAGCAGCGCATCGAGCAGCGGCAACGCCGCGGCGCCAAAAGCCGCCACCTCGGCGACGCGGTCCACGCGGCCCATCCGCCCGTGATCCCGGGCGAGCAGCAGCGGCACCAGAAACGCCGCGGTCATCGCCGTCGAAGCCAGCACCGCATCAACCGATGAGGCCGGCGTCGCGGCAAAGGCAAAACCGAAGGTGTGTTCGAGTCCGAAAAAGACCGCCACCGCCGCCGCCAGCGCCAGATCGGGCCGCACGTCGGGATCCGACTGCGCCATGCCCTCCAGTCGCAACCGCTCGGTCGGCCACAGCCAGGCGGTCACGGTGACCGCGGCCAGCATCATCGCCAGCCCGGCGCCCGGCGCGTCGGGCGCCTGCGCCAGCACGCCCAGCGTCCAGATCCACAGCGCGCCAGTGGCCACGCCGCGCAGCCGATGCTCGCCGGGGCGATGGCGCAGCCCGCCGAGCGCCAGGCCGAGCGAGACCAGCGCCACCAACGCCCAGGGCCACGGAACCAGCCGCGCGAAGCTCGCCAGCGGCGGCGCCGCCGCGGTGCCGGCGGCCAGGGTCAGCAGCACCGCGCGAATGCCCCGGGTGCGGGGACAGGCCAGCCCGGCGTCCGGCGAATCAGGCGCCATGTCGACCGACGGTGAGCGCACGGACCAAGCGTCCTCCGTCATCGGCCGCGGTCCATCCCGCGACCTTTTGCCGAGAGAACGTACGAGCGCGGCCGCCAAAAGTCGAGCCGCCCCACCCCAGAAGCACCGCGCAACCCGCGCCCGCGTTGGCCCATCCATTGGGGCGGACCCCAACCGGAGGCAGACATGCCCTTCGCC
>JAGQJJ010000454.1 GCA_020430675.1 Myxococcales bacterium | reverse complement strand
CGGTCGGCCAGATAGCGGGCGAGCTGGGCGCGGGCGGCGTCGAGCGCGTCGGGGCAATAAGGCGCGCCCTCGCGCAGCGGCAGGCCGCCGATGCGCGTGCCGGCCGCCGGGTTGCCGCAGACCAGCGCGCCCGCGCCGTTGTATGCCTCGCCTTCAATCGGCGCGCACCCGGTGCTGGTGTAGCGCACCCAGCTCACGGTGGCGTCCTCGAAGCTCGGATCGGCCACCAGCGACTCGTCATCCGCCAGCGCGGTGAGCGCCACATCGTCGAGATCGGCCTCGCCGTCCGCGACAAACAGCCAGGTCAACGCACGGTCCAGGTCATCGGGCGCGCGAAAGACGCGGGTGAAGGTCGTCCACTCGGCAACCGGTGCGGCGGCGTAGAGGTCGGTCCCGGACAGCGTGACAAAGCCGCCCGGCGCGCTGTAGCCCAGGTAGCCGATGACGGTGCCCGCCCGAACGCGGTAACGCACGCGCAACGTGTAGAGCGCGCCGGGGGCCAGCGCGATGCCGGTCTGATAGGCGCGCCCGCCGCCGGGGCCGCAAGCCAGCCCCCGGGCGCCCGAATACGCGGCCGCCGCCGATTTGATGCAGGCCGGCGCCCGGTCGAGCAGCCACGGCTCGGCCGACTCCATGTCGCCGTCGGGCACCAGATTGGCCTGGCACACATCATCGCAGCAGTCTTCATCGACCGCGCCGTCGCAGTCATCGTCGAAGCCATCGCACGATGAGTCATCGGGCGCGGCCGGCAGCGGCGTGCAGACATTGGCGGCTCCGCCCACACAAGCCGCCACGGTGCGGGCGCAAACGCCCACCCCGCAGGTCACCTGGCCCTCGTCCACCGCGCCGTCGCAGTCATCATCCACCCCATCGCAGGTCACGTCATCGGTCGCCGGGGGCAGCGGCGCGCAGAGATTGTCAGCCCCGCCCGCACAGGCGGCGACGGTCTGCGCGCAGGCACCGACGCCACAGCTCACCTCGCCCTCGTCGACGATGCCATCGCAGTCATCGTCGACTCCATTGCATGCCTCCGAGGCCGGCGCGCACCCGCCAACAAGCGGGTCGGTGCCATCGACCAGCACCTCGTCGCCATCGCTGCGGCCGTCGCCGTCGGTGTCGGGATCGGCCGGATCGGTGCCCAGCTCGTCCTCGGCCACATCGGGCAGCCCGTCTTCGTCTTCATCGGCCGGCCAGCGCAGGCAGACCGGGGCGCCGCCGGGGTTGTTGAAGCGCGGCGAGAAGTCATCGAGGAAGGCGATGACGGGCAACGCGAAGGGATCGAGCGCGATGCGCGCAAACCGGAAGGTATGCCGCGCGGTGGCGGGCGTATAGGTCTCGATGACCGAGTGCACCAGGTCATTGCCCAGGAAGAGATGCAAGCCATCGTACGAGCCGAACAGCGCGCTGCGATAATACTCCCGGGTGACCACCGCCAGGCCGCGGGCGCCGAAGGCCGCGCCATGGGTGCCACCGATGCCATCAACCGGCAGGCGTACGCTCTCCAGGGCGCCGCCGAGCGACATGGTCGTGCGCACCAGGCCGCGATCGGTGTTGGCGCCCAGATCGCCGGCCTCGATGGCATGAAAGATCGTGAGCTGGCCAGCCGCGGTGAAGACCGCACGCGGCGCAAACCCGGCGTCGTTGAAGCCCACATCGGGCACCTCAAAATGCCACGCGCCGCCCGCGTTCCAAACCACCCGCAGCGTGCGGTTCGTGCCGTCGCGATGGGCCACCGCCACCTCGCCCGCCGGGCCGAGCGCGATCGACGGCCGCAGACCCACCCGATGGCCATCGACCCGGTCGAGGTTGGTGACCAGAAAAGGGCCCCCCTTCACGCTGCTCGCCAGCCGCAGCCGCCCGCCCGCTTCGTAGACCACAAAGAGCGTATCGCCCAGCCGCCTGACATCGCAGCCATCGCCATCGATGCCTTCTTCCAGCGTGGCCAGGCTCCAGACGCCGGCCACCCGCGACGCGAGATGCATCCGCTGCGCGCGCCGGTCATGAAAACAGATGCGGGCCACCGCGCCATCGAGCAGCAGGCCGGTGTCTTCCACTTCGCTGACCGCCAGCACCGAGATGTCGCGGGCGACGACCTCATCGACCTTTGTGCCATCGCGGGCGACGCGGGTGTACAGCAGCGTGCCCGCGACCCGATCCACCCGGCTCAGATGCGCCACGCCTTGCGCGTCAACCGCCAGCTCCAGGCCATTGCCGGCGTCATTTCCCGGCAGGCAGACGCGCGGCCCGAGCTGGCCGGCCACGAATGCGGGCCAGGCGATCAGGGCCGCCAGAAGCGCCCCGCGGAAGACCCTCATACTGATCCCCTTTCGCCCCAACGACCGCGGGGCACGGTGTGCATCGAAGGTAGCGAATGCGCCATCACCTTCGCAGAACGAGCCAGAGCCCGAAGCGAATCAGCACCTTGCACGACCGACCCGGCGCAGGGCCACGACCGTCGCCAGAAGACGCGCCATTCCGACCGCCGGGGGCGGTTTCGAGGGTGGCAGCCCCCCGACGTTTCGAGTAGGCTCGCCCGCCATGAACACGCGCACCGACACCGCAGACGATCTTCGCATCAGCGCCTTTCGCGCCGTGCCGCGCACCGGGGTCATCTTCGTGATGACCGAGGCCCAGCGCTACGGCTACGAAGGCGGCGCCAGCGACTGGACCAACCTCGGCCAGGGTCAGCCCGAAGCCGGTGCCCTGCCCGGCGCCCCGGCCCGGGTCGAGCAGATCGAGGTCACCGGCGACGACGTGGAGTACGCGCCGGTGCCGGGCATCATCGAGCTGCGCCAGGCGGTCGCCGAGCACTACAACCGCATGTACCGGCGCGGCATGAAGTCGCAGTACACCTACGAGAACGTTTGCATCTCATCGGGCGGCCGCGCCGCGCTGACCCGAGCCGCCGCGGCGCTGGGCGAGATCAACCTGGGCCACTTCCTGCCCGACTACACCGCCTACGAAGAGCTGCTGAGCATCTTCCGTCTCTTCTCGCCCATCCCGATCCTGCTCGATCCATTCCGCGGCTATGACTTCTCGTTGCGCGAGCTGGAGCGTGAGGTCACCGGGCGCGGGCTGTCGGCGCTGCTGCTGTCGAACCCGACCAACCCGACCGGCAAGCTCATCGCCGGCGACGAACTGGCCGGCTGGACGGCCATCGCCCGCCGCCTCGATTGCACGTTGCTGCTCGACGAGTTCTACAGCCATTACATCTGGAAGGACGACATCTTCGGCGACGGCCCCCCCATGTCGAGCGCGGCCGCGTTTGTCGAAGACGTCGATCAGGATCCGGTCATCATCTTCGACGGCCTGACCAAGAACTGGCGCTACCCGGGCTGGCGCATCGCGTGGACGCTGGGCCCGAAGTCGGTGGTCAGCGCGCTGGCGAGCGCGGGCAGCTTCCTCGACGGGGGCGGCAGCCGCCCCTTGCAGCGCGCGGCGATCCCCTTGCTCGAAGACGACAACGCGCTCGCCGAGACCCGCGCGCTGCGCCAGGTCTTCCGGCGCAAGCGCGATCTCATGATGCGGCGCCTCACCGCGATGGGCGTGCACATCGACCGCGAGCCGGAAGGCACCTTCTATGTCTGGGGCGACGTGCGCGACCTGCCGCCGTCGGTGAACACCGGCATGAAGCTCTTCCGCCGCGCGCTCGAGCATCGCGTCATCTGCGTGCCCGGCGAGTTCTTTGACGTCAACCCGGGCAACCGGCGATCCCATCGACCCAGCCGATTCCGCCACCACGTGCGCTTCAGCTTCGGGCCGGCGATCGAGCAGATCGAACCCGGCCTCGACCGCCTCGAACACCTCATCGCCAACGCCGAGTCATGACCACGCCCGGCGCGTTGGCCATGTCAGCAGCCCCCGCGAGAGGCTTGCGTCCATCGCAGGCTTGCGCTAATGATCGGCTCAGCGCGTCTCGGGCTCTTCGCCCAGAGCAAAGGCCGGCCGCCCTCCGGCCGTCGAGGCGCGTCAGACCGGGGGAGCGGTATGCCCGACCCTCCCCCGGTCGCCTTTCAACCCTTCTGCCATGCCTCGCGATCGCATCCCGGCACCGGTCTGCTCTGTCCTGACGAGACCATGCGCGCCTATCTCGACCTCACGAACCGCGGCCAGGCGCAGCGCATTCGCCTGCTGGCGCGCCAGGCCGTCGAAGCGTTCGGGTTGGTCGACGCGCGGCTCGATCTGCTCGATCATGCCGAAAACACGACGTTTCGAGTCACCGCGCCCCAGGGCCGCTATGTGCTGCGCGTGCATCGGCCGGGCTATCGCAGCCCCGCCGAGATCCAGAGCGAGCTGTGGTGGCTCGACGCCCTGACCCGCGAAGCCGGCCTGCGCGTGCCCCGGCCCCAGCGCACGCCCGATGGCCGATGGCTCGTGCAATGCCAGGTGCCCGGCGTGCCCGAGCCGCGCGACTGCGTGCTCTTCGAATGGCTCGACGGCCG